>CANRCS010000030.1 GCA_947629195.1 uncultured Bacilli bacterium
AGTCACATGTATGTCCAATAAATACTAGAATAATAAATCACCATGTATATAAACATACATATTCACCATGTTATACTTGTTGTGAAGAAAATGAAGTATGTAATGTAAATGAAGGATCATGCTGTTGTTTTAGATAAAATTTTTAAAAATCTCTTATCATTTAGGAGATTTTTTTGTATAATGGTATTGGTGATATAAATGGATACTATGAATGAATTAGCTAAATCCCTTAAAAATAATAAAGAATTATCAGATTTAGAAAAAGAATTAATTGTTGATTTTGTAGGAGATTTAGAAGACATTCGAAAAAAAACTGGTGGAATAGATTATAATAATTTAATAAATAATTTAAAAGATTTAAAAATTTTAAATGTAGAAGATGGTAAAACTTCAGGATATTCTACTAAAGATAATGTAATTTATTTAGATAAAAAAATGATTAAAGATAATTGGAAATCTAATTTATATAAAGCATTACTACAATGTTCTATAACTAATAGAGAAGGTAATAAAATAAAATATGGAATAGTTGACCCTAACGGTGGGAATTACGCATTAAATGAAGCGATTACTCAAAGATTTTTGGATTTAATGTTAGGTTCAAGTGAAAAAAATATTTTAGATTTTGAAATGAATATATATGCTAAAATTCAAGAAATAATTGGATTAGATAAAGTATTTGATGCATATTTTAAAGCTGATTATGGAACACTTGCTTTAGAATTTGAAAATTATAAGACAAGTTTACCACTTATATCATTAAAATACGATAGACTTATGTCACTAAATTTGGATAGTATAGATGTATCTCTTGGTGATAGAAGATTGGTTTCTGATATAGAAAGATTGCTAATAAATGCGTATGCCCACAAAATTATTAACAATGATGTCGATAAGGAAAGTATAGATAGATTTAGAAACAATATAATTACATCTGGTAGTGTAAAAGCATATGATAAAGATAATAAAGAGATGTATGATGGAATAAATTCTAATATTACATATTTCAATATGTTATTAAATGGTCTTAAGATTTCAAGGGATTCTTCAAAAATAATGTAGAACTTATAAAATAATGGGTTCTATATTATTTTTTGTAAAATAAAATGTAAAGTTTTGTTAGTTAGCTTGTTTAAATTCTAAAAAAATATTATATTAATAATATAAGGGAGTGTGTGATATTATGATTTATCCATCAATTGACAAACTATTAAATATAGTTGATTCTAAATATGAACTTATTCATATTGCTGCAAAGCGTGCTCACCAAATAGAAAAAGAGGGTTTATATCAAATGAAAGAAAATGAATATTTGACAGAAAAACCAATAAGTAGAGCATTAGAAGAATTGGCACAAGGTCTAATTAAAATCAAATAATTAGATTTTTTTATTTAGTTAAAAATTTCAAATATACGCATATAATAATAATGAAAAGCGCACAAAAAGAGATGACATTAGTCATCTCACAGGGGGATTAATAAAGTGTGCTTTTCTTTATAAGCAATCTACATAAGTGTCACTTAAACATTTTAACATATGACAGCAGCATCCTTCGTTTACACTAAAGAATGTGTTAGTTTTTACATAAGGATAACTGCATTCTCTGTTTGGATTAGGGGCTAAACATCTAAATGTACAAACATCACCATCTATTTTTTCAATTCTAAATACAGTGGTTGTTTCAGTTGCACCTTCACTTGTTGTATATTCCATTGAAACAGGATCCCCACCGCAAGTGAATAATGATACTGGTCTAGTGTTGCAATTTGGTTGTTTTGTACATGGTCCTAAAACTGTTCTATCACAAAACTCTTCTTCCTCTTCGTTATATTCTGCAAGCATTTGAGCATTTAAAATAGTTTGTAGAATTTTTACAATTCCATTTGTTTCTTCAACTTCATTATTTAATGAAGCTATTTGATTTTGGAAACATGACATATTTTTTTATTCTCCTTTCATATCTTACACTTTAATATATTCTATAAAATAAGTTTGAAATAATTATAATAACTAATATGAAACTTTTTTTAGAAAATTTTAAAAAAATGGTTGCCAAACGAACAAACGTATGTTAATATTATTTTAGGTGGTTGAAATGAATATAGTAAAATTTAAAAAGAAGAATAAAGAACAATATGAATTGATTTTAGATAATGGTGAAAAATTAGTAGTATATGAAGATGTAATTATAAAATATAATTTATTATCTAACAAAAAATTAAGCTCAGATATTCTTAAAAAAATAAATAATGATAATAATTTTTCTAGCATTTATGCTAAATGTATAAAATATATTTCTATTAGAATGCGTAGTGAAAAAGAAATACGTGATTATCTTCATAAAAAATTAGTTGATTTTGAAATGGCTGATAAAATTATTGATAAATTAAAAATTAATAAATTAATAGATGATGAAAAATTTGTACAAGCATTTATTGATGATAAATTATTATTAACAAATTATGGTCCTAAAAAAATTAGAAATGAACTTTGTAATCATAATATAGATTATTCAATTATTGATAAGTATATAGATAATATTGATAAAGAAATTTTCTATGAAAAGATAAATAAAATTATAACAAGACAACTAAATAGTAATACTAAATATTCTAAAAACATGATAAAAAATAGAATACAAAATACTCTAAATAATTTAGGTTATCCTAAAGTATTTTATAATGATATCTTAAATTCGTTTGATATAAAAGATGATGATAGTATTTTAGAAAAAGAATTATATAAAGAATATACAAAACTATCAAAAAAATATAGTGAAAATGAATTAAAAATAAAGTTAAAACAAAAATTGTATAAAAAAGGATTTGATATAAATAAAATAGATTATTATATTGAAACATTAAGTGTTGATTAGAATGTGTCTTAGATAATTTAAGAGTGCAAAAATTGGTAAAATTTCTTAAAAATAAAGAAACTAATTCAAAATTAATTATTTGAATTGGTTCCTTATTATATTATTAGCATTATTAATCTAGAAATATTTGCGATTAGAAAACATACTGTAAGACCTATTAATGTTGGAAGTAAAAATGAAAATATAGTCCATTTTAAGCTTCCTGTTTCTTTTTTAATTGTAAGACAAGTTGTTCCACATGGGAAGTGTAATAAACAAAATACCATGGTACAAATTGCAGTTATCCAAGTCCATCCATTACTTACTAATATATCTTTTAGAGAACTTAGACTACTAAATTCCATCATACTTCCTGTTGACATATATCCCATAAGCATAAGTGGAATAACAATTTCATTAGCAGGAAATCCCAATATAAATGCCATTAATATTACACCATCTAATCCGAAAATATTCGCAAATGGATTTAAAAATTCAGTACAATATTTCAAAATACTAATTCCATTTATATCAATGTTTGATAAAAGCCAAATAATTAATCCTGCTGGTGCAGCAACACATATTGAACGACCAAGTACAAATATTGTTCTATCAAATATAGACCTAACTAAAACTTTACCAATTTGCGGTTTACGGTAAGGTGGAAGTTCTAATACAAATGATGATGGCATACCTTTTAAAATAGTTTTAGATAAAATTTTAGATATAAATAATGTCATTATAATTCCTAGTAAAATAACAGATAGTAAAATTAAAGTTGACATTATAGATTTCATTGAACCTGTAAACATACTTGCAAAAAACATTGTAATAATTGCAATCAGAGTTGGAAATCTTCCATTACATGGTACAAAACAATTAGTTAATATTGCAATTAATCTCTCTCTTGGAGAATCTATTATTCTACATCCAATAACACCACACGCATTACATCCAAATCCCATACACATACTAAGTGCTTGTTTTCCATGTGCACATGCTTTTTTAAAAAACTTATCCATATTAAATGCAATTCTTGGAAGATATCCTAAATCTTCTAATAGCGTAAATAGCGGGAAAAATATTGCCATAGGTGGTAACATAACAGATACTACCCATGCTACTGTCCTATAAACTCCTAATACCAATGCTCCATGTAACCAATCTGGCGCTCCAATACTGTGAAATAATATCGTTAGTTTATCCTGGATACCAAACAAAATCTTTGATAAGATTTCAGAAGGGTAATTAGCACCTTCAATTGTTAACCAAAATATTGATCCTAATAATAACAACATTGTAGGAATACCAAATAATTTAGATGTTAAAATTTTATCTATTTTCCTATCTCTTTCATTATATTTTTTATTTTCAAGTATTACACATTTATCATATATATTTTCAGCTTCATTAACAATTTTAGAAACAATTAAATCACGTATTTTCTCTTTTTTGATGTTATTATATTCTAAATATTTAAGAGTTTCATCTACACATTTTTTAATATCATCTTTTTCTAAAATATCAAATCCCAAATAATCATTTAAAGATTTATGTAATTTTTCATTTATATCTAATAACTTTATTGATAACCATCTAGTATTTATTTTATCTTTAACATATTTATTAATCTTACTTTCAATTTTACTAATTGCATCTTCAATAATTTCATCATATCTTATCTCATATCCACTACATATTTTATAGTTATTAGAAACTTCATCAATTTTTTCCATTAATTTATCTAATCCTTTACCACTTCTCGCACTTGTTCCAATAACTGGTACACCTAATTTTTTTGAAAGTTTTTCTAAATTAATTTTAATCTTTTTCTTTTTTGCTTCATCAAGTAAATTTACACATACGATTACATTTTGACTAACTTCTAAAATTTGTAATACTAAATTTAAATTTCTTTCTAAACAAGTAGCATCTACAACTACAACGATTGTATCAGGCTTGCCAAAACAAATAAAATCTCTTGCGACTTCTTCTTCAACAGAACTAGCCATCAGTGAATATGTTCCAGGAATATCTATAAGTATGAAATTTTTATCATTATATGTGTATTTTCCTTGAGCGTTTGTAACAGTTTTACCAGGCCAATTTCCTGTATGTTGATTAAGACCTGTAAGTTCATTAAATACTGTACTTTTTCCTACATTTGGATTCCCTGCAAGAGCAATTATTTTATCAGATGGATTAGTTTTATTTATTACAAGCTCATTTGAATTTACTGATGCCCCTGTTGATTTATTAGTTAATCCCATCTTTTAATCCTCCTCATCAATAATAATTTTTTTTGAATCTTCACTTCTAAGAGCAATTACTGCACCACGTATGAAATATGCAGTAGGATCTCCAGATGGGCTTCTATATAAAGTTTCAATCTTAGTATTTTTTACTAGACCAAGATCTAACATTCTTCTTCTTTGATTTCCATCAAACATAATGTCTTTTATTTTAACTGTTTTTCCTAGTTCAATATCGTTTAAAGATAAATCTTTATTATCCATATATAAACCTCATCTCTTTAAAGGATTTTCATTCCTATATTAATATATGAGAAATTAAACTATATGTTCTATTCCATTTTTGAATTTAAAGGTAACATATTTTTTACATGAATAATAAAAAATATCAACAAATTTCTGTTGATATCATTTAATTACACTGAACACACGTAATAGCAATAACTCCAACTATATCATCTGAATTACATCCCCTTGATAAATCATTAACTGGTTTTGCAATACCTTGAGTTATTGGGCCATATGCTTTTGCTTTGGCCAATCTCTCTGTTAATTTATAAGCAATATTTCCTGCATCTAAATCAGGAAATATCAATACATTTGCACTTCCTGCAACATTGCTATTGGGTGCTTTACTTTTAGCGACACTAGGAATTATTGCTGCATCTGCTTGTAATTCTCCATCCAAATTTAACATTGGATATTTCTCTTTTGCAATTTCAACTGCTTTTACAACTTTATCAACATCTGGATGTTTTGATGAACCTAAAGTAGAATGGGATAACATAGCAATAACAGGTTCAATTCCAATTAATTGCTTAAAACTTTTAGAAGAACTATATGCAATTTCTACAAGTTCTTCAGATGTTGGATTTTGTATCATACCACAATCGGAATATAAGAAAATACCATTTGATCCATACTCACAATTTGGTACGTCCATTATAAAAAATGATGATACAACCTTACTATCCTTAGCTGTTTTAATTGTTTGAAGTGCGGCTCTTAAAACATTAGCGCTACTATTTACTGCTCCAGCAACTAGGCCATCTGCATATCCTAATTTTACTAACATATCTCCAAAATATAGATAATTATTTTTAATAAGTTCAGTAGCATCTTCCAATGTAATGTTTTTATGTTTTCTAAGTTCATAAAATTCATTAATTAATTTATCAGTATTTTCATAAGTATCAGGATTTATTATTTCAATACCTTCTATATTAATATTATTATCTGATGCAATACTATTAATTTTATCTACATCTCCTATAAGTATTATTTTAGCAAATCCTTCTTCTAATACCTTAGATGCAGCTTCTAGCGTTCTTATATCATCTGTTTCTGGAAGAATAATTGTTTTTATATTTTCTTTTGCTTTAGTTTTTATATTATCTATTATATTCATTTTATACCTTCTTTCCATAATAATTCTATCAAAAATAATAAATTTATTAAATAATATATTACATTTTTTGAAAAAATGATATAATAGTTGCGATAAATTTAAGGAGTGGAGTAGTATATGAAAAAAGTTGTAAAAGAATTTAAAGAATTTATCGCACGTGGTAATGTACTAGACTTAGCAATTGGGGTTATCATTGGTGGTGCATTTGGAAAAATTGTAACTTCATTAGTAAATGATGTATTAATGCCATTAATTGGTATTGTTCTTGGAGGTTTAGATTTTTCTAATTTATCTTTAACAATTGGTGAAGCAAAGATTATGTATGGTAGTTTTATACAAAATGTTATCGACTTCTTAATTGTTGCAGTATGTATATTTATAATTGTAAAAATTGTAAATAAAATTTCAAAACCAAAGAAAGAAGAACCAAAAGAAGAACCTAAAAAACCAGAAGACGTAATTCTTTTAGAAGAAATAAGAGATTTATTAAAATCAAAAAAGAGTAAATAATTATGAATAATAAAATAAAAGTTCTCCAATAATATACTTGAAAGGAGAATTTTTATTATGGAAGAAACTTCAAATAAAATTAGTACAAAAGATTTAAGTTTTTTTGAAGATATGTTTAATTGGAATGTAAATTGTTATAATGCGTTTGCTCATTTCTTAGAAGAAGTAGAAGATCAAGATGTAGTAGAATTAATTTCTGATATTAAAAATATGCATAAAGAATCATGTGAATATATTTTAGGACTAATTAAGGAATAGGTGAATATTATGAATAAAGAACAAGATATAGTAATGATATTATTAGAATTAGAGAAAAACATGGTTAAAAATTATGCAACTGCAATTACTGAAGCTAGTAGTGATGAATTAACTGAAAAATTTTGTGAATTATTTAATATGTCTATGAACGCACAACGAGATTTATTTAATTTAGCAAACGAAAAGGGATGGTATCAACTTGAATATGCAAAAACAAATAAACTTGATACCACAGAAAAAAAATTAACTAACAAATTATCAGAAATGAACAAATAAAAAGAGCGATTATTCTTGCTCTTTTTATTATATATCTTCTCTGTAAATAAATAATTCGTGTAATTCTACACCAAGTGCATCAGCAGCTTTTTTTACATTTTGTAATGAAAAGTTTTTCTTAACCTTTTTAGATTCTACTTGTCTTACAAAATCGTGATCTACATCCATTAGTTCTGCTAACTTTGCTTGTGTAAAACCTCTTTTTTTCCTAAAGTATATGATATTACATCTTACAATATCATATGGATTATCTTTGTTCATATATATCACCGTATCCATTGTCTCACAGTATAATAAAAAAATATGTTATCTAATAGCACCCGATTATCTTTATATAATATAATTAATATATAAATTTTATGGTTAACAAAAACTTTTTATCCCAAATTAAAACAAATTATAATATGTTTATAGAGTAAATCTCACAATTATTATACAACGAACACCTCACGTTTATCAATACAAATATGAAAAGAGTGTTCAAAAATTGTTCACATAAATAATTTAAGTACTTTTTAAAAACTAATTGACTAAAAATATTGTAAATGATATTATTTTATTTGTAGTAATTATATTTATTTACGATAGTAAATATTTAAATTTCTAAATTAAATTGGAGGTATTAAAATGGAATTAAAAGAAAGTAAAACTTACGAAAACTTAATGGCAGCATTTGCAGGAGAAAGTCAAGCAAGAAATAAATATACATATTATGCAAGTAAAGCTAAAAAAGAAGGATATAATCAAATTGCTTCAATTTTTGAAGAAACTGCAAATAATGAAAAAGAACATGCAAAAATTTGGTTTAAATTAATTAATGGTGGAGAAATTCCTGATACATTAACTAATTTAAAGGATGCTGCTGCTGGTGAAAATTACGAATGGACAGATATGTATAAGGAATTTGCTAAAGTAGCTAAAGAAGAAGGATTTGATAAAATAGCATATTTATTCGAAGCTGTTGGTAAAATCGAAAAAGAACACGAAGAAAGATATGTTAAATTATCTGAAAATATCAAAAATAACACAGTATTTGCAGGAACTGATGAAGAAATATGGATATGTACAAACTGTGGTCATATTCATATTGGAAAGACTGCTCCACAAATTTGTCCAGTATGTTCTCATCCACAAGCATACTTTGAAAGAAAAGCAAATAATTATTAATAAAAAGGACTTTATGTCCTTTTTATTTTACTATTTTTTTCTTTAATTTTGTATATACTTTTCTTGCACCTCTTTTATCTTTAAATATAAGCAATACTATAATTACAACTACTCCTAATCCAACATATATATATTTTTCATAGTCTATTTTTTCTTCATAATCTTGCCACATTCCAAGTTTTTGTTTTTTAGCTTCTTTTTCTAATTTTTTTAATTCATTCAAATATTTATAATCTCCATAAATATATTTTACTTCTGCATATCCATTTTTAACTAAATCTAATTGTAAATTTTCACCATCCACAATAATCCAAGCAAGTGTCCTACCATATTTATCTAATTTATCACTTTCATCATCATACTCCAACTCTATTTTATTTGCATTTGTAAGCTTATTACATACATATTCTGATGCTTCTTTACCATAAAATTCTTTTTTGTTAGTACTTTCTGGAGTATTGATTGCTAAAAATCTTGATTTAATAGTTTCTCCATTTAAATTAAATGTTGCAGTATCTCCATCTACACATTTTTCTAATGTCACAACATCATACTTACTATTATTTGCGCTTACATTTATTGGAAAAATTAAAAATATAATACTTGAAATTAATATAATTATTCTTTTCATTATGAAATCACCATAATAATTATACACCAAATAGACAAATGCCCTACATATTTTTTTACAAATTAATACAATATTTGTGTGGGGGGTTAATTTATGAATGAATATTTTGATTATTTAGACATCGATTCTTCATTTGTACCGGCATATCCAAATGATAACATATACAAGAATAGTGCATATCCATCTAAATTACAAGATATAATGAACATACAAAAAGCAGGACAACAACAAAATAATAATAACAATAACAATAACAATAATAATAATATTAATAACATGATGAATATGAACAATAATTGTGGTCTAGTAAATTCTACTGAAGGATTATTAAGAGGAAATATGTTCCCTAATTTATATGATCCATATAAAATTGATTCATCAAAAATGATGATTCCAACTAGTGAAATGGGAAAACAATTATTTGAAGTTCAAAAGTCAAGTTTTGCAATGAAAGATATTAATCTATATTTAGATATACATCCAGAAGATACTTGTATGATTAATTTATATAATAGATATTTAGATGAATATAATAAAGCACTTAATAATTATGAAGCACAATATGGTCCAATTAACCTAGACAGTAAGAATTTAAATACTGTACCATGGGTATGGGATCAAACTAAATGGCCATGGGAAAGGGGTAATTAAAATGTGGGCATATGAAAAAAGATTACAATTTCCAGTTAATATTAAAAAAAGAGATTTAAAAATGGCTTTAGACATTCTTACTCAATATGGTGGTCCAAATGGAGAACTTGCAGCTGCACTTAGATATCTTAACCAAAGATATACAATGCCTGATGATAAAGGTAAGGCATTATTAAGCGATATTGGTACGGAAGAA
>CANRCS010000031.1 GCA_947629195.1 uncultured Bacilli bacterium
TTGAGACATTTTAAATAAGAAATTAGATTTTTCTTCGTTTGTTTTTTCTACTAAAATTCTATTTTCATTTAATTCTTTAATTAATTTAACATCTGGATTTTCAATTGTAAAGTACATAAGAGTAGTAACTATGGAATTAGATAGTAATAATAAAGTGATTTGGGGATTAATCTTTTGAATTATTAATGTTAAAAATGTCGATATTACAAAGACAAATATCGGAATATATTCTTTTGATCTAATTTTTTTAACATTTTTTATTAGACTGAAAATCATAATAAGAATAGCGATAAATGCCATGGCATATCCAAAATTAACACCAACACCATAAGAGAAAGCTACATTACCTTTCATATGAACACTTACAGGTAAAATAAAAATAATTACAGATATAACAGAAAAAATAGTAATAAAATATGGTAATACTTTTTTTATATTGTTAAAAGATATACTATATACATAGGTCATTAAACAAAATACATACATTAAATAATATACTAAATATATTTTTGAAATGAAAACATTTAAAATGAATTTTGGACCAAATGCATTAAAAGAAAAATATCCAAAAACATCTATAAATATACCAATTAAATTAAGAATAATTAATATAGAAAATATTTTGTTGTCTATGTTATTAAGTCTTTTTTTTGAAAAATAAAAAATAAGTATTATAGATAAAAACAGTAGACATGATATTGAAAAACAAACATTTATCATGAATTTCACCTACTCTCAAAAAAATAATATCACAATACCTTTTATTTGTAAATTAAAAGTAACATAATACATGAAAATATTATGTTACTAGACAGATTATTTGTTATTAAATGTCAATTGTTTTTTTAATACTTTTTTATTCTTAACAAAATCAATTTGAGATTCTGATTTTATTCTTTGAATATCTATTTTTCCACCTAAATTTATAGGTAATGAATCTACAATTATGTAATCAAGTGGAACAGATGTTTCTTCTAAACTCGAATAACATTCCTTATGTATATCTGATAATATTTCTTCTTTAGTTTTAGAATTAAGTGCAGTATCTTCTAACTCTATAAATGCAACTGGAACACTTTGTTCGCTTGGATGTTCAAAACCAATAACAACAGAGTTTTTAACATTTGGTAATGTATTTATAAATTCAGATATTTTTGATGGATGAACATTAAATCCATTTCTCATGAATATATTTTTAATTCTTTCGACGTGAAATATATGACCATCTTCATCCATATAACCAATATCTTTTGTATGAATCCATCTTTTACCATCACTATGAACTGAAATTACTTTATCAGTTTCTTCTTGATTATTAAGGTATCCTTTCATTACACTTGGACCAGTAATACAAATTTCACCATTTTCGTTATAACCTAATTCTTCATCAGTACCTGGTTTAAATATTCCAATAGTATCATATGGCATAGGTATTCCAATACTTCCAAATTTATATGAACCTCTTTTTGAGAATGTTCCTCTTGCAACATTTTCAGATAATCCATATCCTTGTCTTACAATTATTGAGTCGTTTATACCATTTTCTGTATAACCTTCATTTACACCATTTAATTTACTTTCTATATCTTTATTTAATGAAGCACCACCTGAAATATAATTTTTATGTTGTGCAATTTGTCCATTTTTAAATTCTTCACTTTCTGATATATTAATATAATGAACAGGTCCTCCTGGGAAATTATCTGGTTTTATAGTATTTAATACTTTAGCAACATTTTCTGTAAGTAATTCTGGTATTAAATACACATATTTTCCCGCAACTGTTTGGTAATGTAACATTGAAATTCCATATCCAATAGAAGGAAGAAGTGCATCCATAAATGACCCTTCAAAAACATTTCCATTTTTATATGCAAGTGCTGCTGAATTTATATTCTTATCAGTTAAACAAACTCCCTTAGGAACTCCTGTTGTACCACTTGTTCCAATTATAGCAGTAACATGATTATCTTTATAAAATGGTTTTAAATCTTCTTTTATTTCCTTACTATATTTTTGATATTCATCCCAAGGTAAAACTTTTTTATTTTTAGGTAAAATTAAACTTCCTTTTTTATTTACTAATTGTTCTTTTAATTTGTTTAACATTTTTATACTATTTGGTAATGATTCTGTTCCATCAAGAATAATAATGTTATCTAAATCACTATTATTTAATGCTTTTTCATATTTTTCATAAAAAACATTAAATATGAAAAGATTTTTGATATTGTTATCTGATATCAATTGTTCTAATTGATTGACAGGTAATAATGGTGATATTGGATATGACACTGAACCAATAATACTATTTGAATATATTAATGTTCTTGCTTCAGGGATATTAGGTAATATTATAGGTACTATTTCATCTTCTTTTATCCCCATAATTTTTGATGATTTTGCATTGACATTTATTTTTTTAAAAAAGTCTTTATAACTAATTTTAATACCCTTTGTAAATTCATTTGAACTACTTCTTAAATCAATAGCAGTATTCTTCATATTATATTTATTTGCATCTAATGCTAATTGATATATAGATTTTTGTGGTATATCTTTATCACTAAAAGTCCTATCATAATATTTTAACCATGGCTTATCAACCGATGGTCTTCCTGTTAATTTCATCTTAACCCTCCTTAAATTTGTACAATTTTTCACATGTACACTAAAAGTATAACATAATTTGATGTCGAAAAATAGCGATTTTTGAATTTATTTGCAAATTTATTATAAAAATAGAAGAATTTATATAATTATAATTTTTTTACTATTTTCGAACATACACTAATTCTTAAAACGACTATCTGAAGTCATTCTCATACCATTATTTATATACTTTTTGTCATTTCTATTATCTTCTATAATATTTAACATTAAAATATCCTTTCTACTATATAAATGTCTATATAAATGTCCATACAAATGTCTATATAAATTTGTAATTCTAATGCTTAAATAAAAAATGCGTGAAATTCACACATTAAATTACTCATTAAAATCAACTAAATCTTCATGCATTACTTCTTCAATTGAATTTATATCTAATTCTTCTATTCTATCTACTCTACATTTTTCAGAATCTAAAATAGAATTAACTTTTCTTACTGCTTCATTTAAATCATCATTTACTACTACATAATTATATTTTGAAATAGTATTTATTTCTTTATACATTGATTTAAATCTTCTAAGAAGTGACTCTTTTGTTTCACTACCACGTTTTATTAATCTTTTCTTTAACTCTTTCATAGATGGTGGCAATATAAAGATAAATATTGCATCTTTATATTTTTCTTTTATTTGTAATGCACCTTGAATATCTATTATAAGAATTACATCTTCTCCACTATCTAATATTTTAAATATATTACTTTTTGGAGTACCATAATAATCTTTTTCATGAACTATTGCATACTCTAGTAAATCATCATTTTTAATATGTTCTTCAAATTCTTCTTTAGTAACAAAGTAATAGTCTTTACCATCTACTTCATAGTCTCTTCTTTCTCTAGTAGTCATAGAAATAGATTCTTGAATATTTTCTCTATTTTTTAATATCTCATTACAAATACTATCTTTTCCACTACCACTTGGTCCTGAAATTACTATTAAATCTCCCTTTTTTCTACTTTTAATCATATTTTCAACCTTTCTTATTATTTATAAATATAATTATATACTTCTTCATAATTATCAACAAATATATATTTAATTTTATTATTTATTTCTTTAGGTATATCTACAATATCCTTTTTATTATCACTTGGAATAATAATAGTTTTAATACCACTTCTATTTGCTCCTAAAACTTTTTCTTTTAATCCGCCAATAGGAAGAATTTTCCCTCTAAGAGTAATTTCTCCTGTCATGGCTATATTATAATTGACGCTAACTTTTGTAAGCGCACTTATCAAGGCTGTAGTAAGTGTTATTCCGGCACTTGGTCCATCTTTTGGAATTGCTCCTTCTGGAACGTGAATATGTATATCAATTTTATCAAATATTTTTTTATCTATTTTAAATTTTTCAGCATTGCTTTTTATATAACTTAAAGCAATAGTTGCGCTTTCTTTCATTACATCACCAAGTGAACCTGTAAGATTTAATTTCCCTTTTCCTTCATAATATGTAACTTCTATTGGTAGAACATCTCCACCATATTCAGTATAAGCAAGACCATTTACTACTCCTATATCATTATTTTTAGATTTTTCCATATAAGAATATTTTTTAATACCTAAATATTTTTCTAAAGTATTATCATATATCTTATATAAAACATTAGTATCTCCTACCATAACTATAGATTTTACTACTTTTCTTATTATAGTTCCTAGAAGTCTTTCTAATTCTCTTACTCCTGCTTCTTTTGTATAACTTCTAATTATTTTTAAAATTGTTTTATCAGGTATATAAATATTGTTTTTACTTATACCATGTTCATAAAGTAATTTTGGTAATAAATGTTTTTTAGCAATATCTAACTTTTCATATTCAGTATAACTAGATAATTCAATTATTTCTAATCTATCCTTTAAGGGCTCTGGAATTTTTTGAATATAGTTTGCAGTAAGTATAAAAATAACATCAGATAAATCTATTTCTTCTTCAATATAGTTATCTACAAAAGATTTATTTTGCTCTTTGTCTAAAACTTCTAATAATGCACTAGCTGGATCTCCTTTTATATCTTTTGTCATTTTATCAATTTCATCTATTAAAAATACTGGATTAAATGATTTAGATTTTTTAATAAGTTGTATAATTTTTCCTGGATAAGAACCTATATAAGTTTTTCTATGTCCCATTATTTCTGCTTCATCATTTACTCCACCAACACTAAAACTAACAAAATTTCTATTTAAACTTTTCGCAATTGACTTAGCAAGTGTAGTTTTACCAACTCCAGGAGGACCTACAAAACATAATATTGGAGATGTTAAGTTTTTACTCATTTGTTTAACAGCTAAAAATTCTACAATTCTTTCCTTTATTTTATCTAAGCCATAGTGTGTATCATCTAATATTTGTTTAGATTTTCTTAAATCAGTATTATCTTTTGTAAATTCTCCCCAAGGCAAAGTTATAAGTGTATCTATATATCCTCTTGTAATGCTATACTCTGGACTTGATGGTGTCATACTCTCATATCTATTTATTTCTTTATTTAATCTGTTTTTAATATGTTGTGGGCAATTTAACTTATTAGTTTTTTCTCTTAAAGTTTGAACTTCATCATCTTTAGAATCAATATCTCCTAATTCTTCTTTTATTATCTTTATTTTTTCTCTTAAAAAATATTCTTTTTGACTATCTTCTATATTTTGTCTTAACTCATCATCAATCTTATTTTCAAGATTAATTATTTCTATTTCATCATTTATATCTTGAAGTAACATTTTTACTCTAACACATGGATTTAAAGTTTCAACATATTCTATTTTTCTACTAGATGGTATAGGTAAAAATTGACATACTATATCCGATATAATATCTATATTTGTAGTTCCTGTAAGTTTAGATATAATACTATTACTTAAATATGGAGCCATATTTATAAGTCTTTCTAATTTATCAAGTAATTTTCTTACTAAAGCAAATTCTTCTCTTTCATCTATTTCATAATTTGTAGTTGGTCCTATAATACTTTCTAGTGTATCAATATCTTCTCCATACTTTATATAATTATGAATTTCTGCTCTTTTAATACCTGATAAAACTAATCTTATATTCCCGTTAGCAAGTAATATTTTACTCTTTACCTTAGCAACTACTCCAACTTTAGGTAAATTTTTAATACTAATATTTTCTTCTAACTCATCCACTTTAGTAACAACCATAATATGATTATCTGAATAATCTTCTGAATTAGTTAAAATATTTTTATCTAACTCATCTTTTATTTCAATTCTAAGATCACAATGTGGAAGTAATACTACTCCTTTTAAGATTAAAACGGGCAAGTTAGTTTTTATCATAGTACACCTCCAACATAATTATTTTTATATAATAATATTTCTTCGTTTTTTATATATTTTAAAACTATCTTTTTATAATTTCAATACTATTTATAAAATCTTTAAATTTTATTATAAAATTAATAAATAATATTTATAAATTTCAAAAATGTGGTATTATATTAATATGATACTATGATGATAGGCGGTGAGATTTTGGAATATATTTGTATTATTATTGAGAAACATAGACTTGTATTCTCATATAAGTCTAGATATGTTCATAATGAAAATATTATAGATACTCTTATTTATGATAAACAGTATTTAAAATCAAATATAACTGAAACTCAAGAGTTAATAAAAAAAATTATAAAAGAAAAGAAAATTGATATTAGTGAAGCCTTAATAAATCAGTTTGATATTCTATCAATATCACTTAATATATTAAATGATATTGATAAGGTTAGAAAATTAATAATTAAAGATAACCGTATTTTAAATTTTGATATATGTAAAAAATTATTAGAAAATAAATATATTAAAGAAATTGAGTGTTATGATTTAGCTGAAAATATGTTAAATGAATTAGAAAAAAACGATGTTAATGTTTATCTTAGAACAGAAATTTTAAATATAAGTAATTTCGTTTTTTCAAATAAACTTAATTTATATGATGATATTTATTATAGAGAAAGAGTTTTCTTTGATAGAGATATAGATAATAAAGATGTAACGGGATTTGTTAAATTTTGTGAAATAAATGAATATCTAAAACAGGTCGATATATATGGAAAATTTACTATATCTCAGTTAAAAGAAATAATTCAAGCGTTAATTGATAACAACTTAAACAATGTAGATATAAATATATACCCAGAAGTTATTGGCATCGATAAAGTAAATGAAATAGTTGGTGAACTAAAGAAGTTAAATAAGAAAACTAAAAAAAGTAAGGGTATAAAAATAACTTCTAGATATACAAATCTTTATAAGAAAAAAAATTATTTAAAACAAGTTAATTTCTATAATTTTAAAACAGCTATTGGTATGATTATTGCAATAGTTGTAATAGAATTATCATACATGGGATTTTATATATATAGAACATATAGAGATATTGATAAAGTAAAAGATATGAATCCTAATAAAAATGTTGTTGTAGTAGAAGAAAATAAAGTTGTTGATACTGGAGAACAAGAAGTAGTAGAAACTGAAGAAGATATTGAAAATAATAATACTCAAACATCAGAACCACTAGTTCAAGACTTTTCAAAATTAACAGAAATTAATCCCGATACAGTTGGATGGTTAACTGTTAATAATACTAAAGTAGATTATCCAATAGTTAAATCTGTTAATAATGATTATTACTTAAATAAAAATTTTTATAAAAGAACTACTGCTGCTGGATGGTTATTCATGGATTATAGAAACAATATTGATACATTAAGTAAAAATACAATTATTTATGGACATAGCGCAGTTAAAAATTCTCTAATGTTTACTACATTAAAAACTGCAATAGAAGAAAGTTGGTATACAAAACCTGAAAATCAAATTATTACGTTTAATACATTGAATGCTAATATGAAATGGCAAATATTTTCTATATATGCAACTGAACCATCATTTAATTATATAGATACTAACTTTTTAAATGATAGAAGTTTTAATGATTTTATTGCTAAAATAAAAGGAAGATCCGTTCACAATTTTGGAGTTAATGTTGATGCAAGTGACAATATTTTAACTTTAACTACTTGTTATGAAAATGGGAATAAAAGATTAGTAATACACGCTAAATTAATAAAATAAATTCAAAAGAAAAAATTATCTTTTGAATTTATTTTTATCAATTATTTCCCTACAACGTATGGATTTTCATAACTACCGTTACCCTCAGTATACAAAAGATCAGATCTAAGGTTGATTACAGGACGCGCCGACATTTCCTCATCCAAAGTGCGGTCCTGCGTCCCTAAACGACCGAGGAATATAGTCCAAACGTAAGGACCGCTGGAAGGAGTGATAGTTTGAAAAAAATCACTTTTTCCATATAAGTAGTATGAATCATTAGAATCTTCTGGAAATCCTCCTGCAAACACTACTTCATCTGCTGTTATTAGTCCTACTTTTAAATCTGTATATAATCCTCCATAATTTTTTGTTGTATTTGGACATTTAAAACTTGGTGTTGGTGGATCATTGTTATAAAATCTATCATATGCCCCATATTCTATATATCCATCTTCATCTGTTATTGTTGATGTATCATTACAAAATTTTGATTCTGCTATATATTCATCATAAGGCATCATATTTCTTTCATACCAAGCTTCTAGGTATGTTTTTATTGTACTATTCTCTCCATCTTGTACATTTGCTTCACTATTACCATATGTGTATCCTACGGACTTTTCACCTATATAGTTTTCATTAAATGCACTATCTCCTATACTTCCATCTGCTATTAATCTTATTGTTCCATCTCCATTGATTCTTACTATCCTCCATAACATTTCTTCTCCTGCGTTATGATAAATTTTACCAGTTTCTTCACCTGTATCTGTACTTTCCCATGTTAGTCCATTAAATTTTACATAGTTATTTTCTACTGCCCCTCTAAAATAGTATGTATCTCCATCATCATCTTTGTCTTTTATTAGTCCTTCATCATCTGTTGCAGGTTGACTAAAATCTGGTTTGTCTTCTTTTATTGGTGCATTATCTTGCTTTATTTGTTCACTTAATAATACTTTTTTTACTTGTTTCTTTCCATATCCTTCTAGTTTTATTCTTGCTTTAAATGTTGTTCCCATTAAATCACTTTGATCTCCATCATTTTCTGATAACCATACATACAACACATAATCTTTACTTGAATCTGGTGCAAATTCTATGTTGGTTGCTATATTTATTTCTGTTCCTACGTTTTCAAAATTACCTTCTTTTACTGGTTCATTTATATTTTTTTCATAGAGTGCATATTTAAAATCTGGTATTTTTAATTTATCATCAATTGTTATATCTATCATACTTATTGATGCATACTCTAATACATTTCCATTATTTCTTACTGTAAATTCTATCTTTGATGCATCTTCTTCTATATCTTCATCATATACTGGAAATTGATTACTTAATTTAAATACTTTCTCATTTTCATATATTATACTTAAGTTACCTACTCTTACTGTTTTCTTGCCACTTTCACTTCTTGATGTAAAGAATGCAATTGCAATTCCTATTAGTGCTACTAATACTATTGATATAATTATTACTTTTATTTTTTTATTATTCTTCTCATTCATATACTATACTCCTTTTTTAAAAATAAGTTATCCACAATTATATAATAAGTATAGCATTTACCCCCCCCGAGTCAAGATGGAGTTTTCCACAACTTCAAAAATTTTTGATGTACCAAATTTTTTGCACTTTATTTTATACTGGTTTTGTGTATTTGGAGCAGAAACTAAATAAGCAAGTCTTGATTTAGTAAAGCAAGCAATCACAAGGAATTGCTGGCTTAATAAGCATGGTAAATTATTTATACATAATCAAAATAAATTTTCTTTACATAAAATTTTAGTCAAATTATTTTGCAATTAGTTGTATATTTTATTTTGCAAATACACAAAAAACTGCTAGAAATTTTAATTTTTTCTAACAGTTTTAGTGTTATGGTTTTTTAATTATGATTTTTACTTTCTTAGTTTTAGGTGTGTAATTTATTCTTTCATCATCACCAGTAACTTTTACATCTACTTCGTACTCGCCTTCACCAAGTCCAGATAA
>CANRCS010000032.1 GCA_947629195.1 uncultured Bacilli bacterium
AGATAATAGTTCATATCAAAGTACAAATGATGGTTATGCAATAAATGACAATAATATGTATATGTTGTAGAAATATTCCTATTTATATATAACAATTTGTAAGTATATATTTTATAAAAATGAGAAATAAGAATTGGATTATCTCCAATTCTTATTTAGTATAATTATTTTCTTTTTATTAATTCTTTCAACCTACAATGTATGGATCATTGATAGTACCTGCTGCTTCAGTTACCATTAGATCAGATTTCAGGTTGATAATAGGACGCGTCGCAAGCCACTCACTTGTCATATCTGGCTCCATAGAACCATAATAACTTACTACTTCCAAAGTAAATGCGAGATCATCACCAAAGAAGTAGGGAGAGGCGGTCCAGAAAGGACCACTTTTTCCAGATAAGTAGTATGATTCATTACTATCATAACCACCTCCTGCGAACATTACTTCATCTGCTGTTATTAGTCCTACTTTTAAATCTTTATATAATCCTCCATATGGTTTTTCTGTTTTATTACATTTAAAACTTGGAGTTGGTGGATCATTGTTCTCTAATCTATCAATTGCTCCATACCATACATAACTTCCTGATTCCTCTGTTACTGTTGTATCATTACAAAATTTTGATGTTCCTATATATTCATCATAAGTCATCATATTTTCTTCATACCAATCTTCTAAATATTTCTTTATTGTACTATCTGTTCCATCTTGGACATTTGCTTCACTATTATCATATGTGTATCCTACGTATTTTTCTTCATTCCAATTTTCATTAAATGCACTATTTCCTATGCTTCCATCTGCTATTAATCTTATTGTTCCATCTCCATTGATTCTTACTATCCTCCATAGCATATCAGTATTTGCTGTGTGATAACGTCCATCTGATTCAGCCCACTTTAGTCCATTAAATTTTACGTAGTTATTTTCTACTGCCCCTCTAAAATAGAATGTATCTCCATCATCATCAACGTCTTTTATTAATCCTTCATCATCTGTTGCAACCGTACTAAAATTTGGCTTATCTTCACTTATTGGACTGTTCTTCTTTATTTGTTCACTTAATAATACTTTTTCTTTCTGTTCTTTACCATATCCTTCTAGTTTTATTTTTGCTGTAAATGTTGTTCCCATTAAGTCACTTTGGTCTCCATCATTTTCTGATAACCATACATATAATACATAATCTCTACTTGTATCTGCTGCAAATTCTATGTTACTTTCTACATTTATTTCTGTTCCTGCATTTTCAAAATTACCTTCTTTTACTGGTTCACTTATATTTTTTTCATACAATGCATATTTAAAGTCTGGTATTTTTAATTTATCATCAATTGTTATATCTATCATACTTATTGATGCATACTCTAATACATTTCCATTATTTCTTACTGTAAATTCTATCTTTGATGCATCTTCTTCTATATCTTCATCATATACTGGAAATTGATTACTTAATTTAAATACTTTCTCATTTTCATATATTATACTTAAATTACCTACTTTTACTGTTTTCTTGCCACTTTCACTTCTTGATGTAAAGAATGCAATTGCAATTCCTATTAGTGTTACTAATACTACTGATATAATTATTACTTTTATTTTTGTATTTTTCTTCTCTTCCATATGCTATACTCCATTTCTAAAATTTAAGTTATCCACAATTATATAATAAGTATAGCATTTACCCCCCCCGAGTCAAGAAAAAGTTTTCCACAGGTTCGAAAATTGTGCAAAAAAATTTTTTTGTGTGCAGATTTTGCACTCCATCTTATACTGATTTTGTGTATTTGGAGCAGGAACTAAATAAGCAATTTTTAATGTAGTAAAGCAAGCAATCACAAGGGATTGCTTGCTTAATAAGATGGTAAATTATTTATACCTACTCCAAACAGATTATCTTTCGCATAAAATTTTAGCTAAATTATTTTGCAACTTTTTCTTAAAATCTATATACTTTATTTTACAAATACACAAAAAATTAATTTAATACAAAAATTTTTAAATCAATTCTTTGTGTTTAAATTAATCTATGAAAAGTCATTTACACACTCTTCCCCAGATTCACCAGTTTTATACTCATAACTAAAATCATCATCGGAGTGATAATAAACAAATACACATCCCGTTATATTATCAGTTTTATCTAAGTAACCCTTAAATCCATTTTTAGTAATCATACATTTCACATAAGTTCCTTCCACACAATCTATACCATTAACATATGATAAATCTTCACCAGTAAATATATCAGGTTTATCCATAACAATCAATTTTGCCGCATCAATCATTCTACTCTTTTGTACATCATTTATATCAGATTTTGATTTTTTTAAAATTGATGTAACTGAAAATCCTGCAATAGTTACTAAAAGTCCTAAGATTGCTATTACGGCAAGTAGTTCTATTAATGTAAAACCATTTTTATCTTTCATTTGTTATACCTCTTTTCAATAAAGATCATATTTATCTTATATAATAAGTATAGCATTTTCTAATTTCCTGTCAAGATTTATAAATTATTTGACTTTCAAAAATTTTAAATATATTTTAAAAATAAGATTTTAATTAGTTTTAAAAATATTCCAAGTACTTTTTTCTGGATAATTTATAAATTCTAATTTTTCTTTTGTTGTTGGATGGTAAAATTCCAATTTATATGCATATAATTTTATATTTGTATTTACAAGTTTTTTATCATATTTATTATCACCATATATTGGATGGCCGATATTAGATAATTGAACTCTTATTTGATGATGTCTTCCTGTTAAAAGATCTATTTTAAGTAAACTTAAATTATTTTTTTCTTTAATTACTTTATATTTTAAGATAGATAATTTACCAATATTTTCATTAGTTATTCTACTTGTATTTGTTTTTTCATCTTTAATTAAATAATTTTTTAAAGTATCTTCTTTTTTATCTAATAATCCTTTTACTATACATAAATAACTTTTTTTAAATTTATTTTCTTTAATTTGTTTACTTAATCTAGATGCAGCTTTACTTGTTTTAGCAAATACCATAATACCTGCTACCATTCTATCTAATCTATGTACTAATCCTAAATATACATTACCAGGTTTATTATATTTTTCTTGTAAGTATTCTTTAATAATTGTAACCATATCAATATCATTTGTAATATCTTTTTGAGATAAAATTCCTGCTTCTTTTATTACGACAATTATATGGTTATCTTCATATAATATTTTTAATTTATTCATTATTTTCCCATCTAGCATACGTTCCACATGGTAATATTAAATTTGAATTTTCCATTGGAAGTCCTACTTCATCATATGATGTTTGTCCATTATATTTTGATTTAAAGATTAAATTTAAAACATTGTTTAATACACTCATAGATAGTCCTGTAGTATATGAATTTATTTGAACAAATAATGGGTTATCACTTAAAATTTGTTCACATAGTTCTAATAATGGATATAAATTTTTTTCTATATCCCAAACTTCACCATTACTACCTCTACCATAAGATGGAGGGTCCATTATAATTGCATCGTATTTATTACCTCTTCTAATTTCTCTTTTTACAAACTTTACAACATCATCTACAATAAATCTTACATAATTATTTGATAAATTAGACAACTCTAAATTTTCTTTTGCCCATGTTGTCATTCCTTTTGATGAATCTACATGAACTACATCAGCTCCTGCATAAGAACATGCGATTGTCGCACCACCTGTGTATGCAAATAAATTTAGGACTTTTATCTTTTCTTTTCTATTCTTACTTGCTCTTTTTATTTTATCAATATAATAATCCCAATTTATAGCTTGTTCTGGAAATAATCCTGTATGTTTAAATCCCATTAAACCTATTTTAAATCTTAAATTTTTATAATTAATAATAAAACTTTCAGGTATATTTTTCTTATATTCCCAGTATCCTCCACCCTTGTTATTTCTATGGTAATGTGCATCTACATTATTCCATAATTCTTTATTATTTTTATTACTCCAAATTATTTGAGGGTCAGGTCTTAAAAATTTATATTTTCCCCACATTTCTAATTTTTCACCATTTGCCATATCTAATATTTTATATTCTTCCCAATTATTTGATAATTTCATAAATTCACCTATTTTCTAATTACTTATTATATTCTCTACATTTATCTTCTAATAATTTAAAATTGCAACATCTTTTAAAAATTTTTTTATCTAATGTTCCATCTAAATATTTATTATATATTTTTTTAGATCTTCCATATATTTTTTCACTATTACGGTTTAACCAATACAATTGTTCTTTTAATAAACTTGTATATTTTTGTTCAGTTTTAGTTGAATATTTTTCATTCAAATCAATTTTAACGATATTTCTTTTTGTTACAGGTAACATATTATTAAAATTAATTGCCCCTAGTTTACCATTATCTATTTTTAGAAAATCAAGTTTAGATTTTAATTTGAGATGTTTAGGCTTAGGACTAGATAATGGAGCAAAATACATACAATTATTAATTTTAAATAATACACCAATAAATGGTCTTAATTTTTTTTCGTTATAATTATATGGAACTTTATTATCAAATTGTCTTAAATAATCACAATATTTTGTATCTAATCTGACTAATGTTAACGAATCTTTCATGATATCACCTTCGATTGTTTTTAAGTAATTTAAAATAAAACTAGAGTGTGCTCTCTAGTTTCTTTTTTAAGTTCCTCTTTTGGTTGGAATCACCGCTTTTTTAAGTTCCTCTTTTGGTTGGAATCACCGCTTTTTTAAGTTCCTCTTAATAGTGGGAATCACTAGCTTTTTTATTTGCCTTATGGCATTAATATTATATGTAAATATATTGATAATTACACAACATTTAAACATTCGTTAAATGCAAATATAATATAACATATTTTTTAGATTTTGTCTATGGAAAAACCAATTTATTATATTAAGTAATACTAACTATTTTTTCTATATCTTTAAGTATAATATTGAAATTTAAAATATTATCTTGTAAATTTTTCATAATATTAACAGGAATTTCAAATGCTACTGCATACGTTAAATATTTTTCCCACAATTTTATATCATCAATATTTTTTTCTTCCATAACTCCAAAATCTATAATAAATTTTTTAAGACCTAATAATTTACTTAACTCATTATATCCATTTGATGTTAAAATTTCATCATCTCTAAAAGAGAATATATATAAATTAATAAACAATATTAATATTATTAATAAAACTGTTATTTTAAAATATATGCTAATACAAATTAGTGACATTGCACACATTATTATAATATATATTTTTGTAATAGAAAGTCTCTTTAAATATTCACGCATTTTTTCCTTTATAAAATTAACTTTTAAAATAGAAAATTCTAATAACAATAATAATATTATATTTATGATGAGCAATATTGAACTCATATCTTGTAAAATTAAAATTAAATATGCAATTAAACAACAAAAATTTATAATAGAAAATGTTTTAGAACACTTTATTTTATTTCCTTTAGCTTCATCATAAATATTTTTCTTGTATAGTATATTTAAACTTATATTATTAATTTCTTTTATTTTATCTTTAAGAAAATTAATATTTTCTTCTTTTCTAAACTTTTGATTTATATTATCAAAAGAAGAAATTTGTTTATTTTTCAAATTGTTGCTACAAAATATTAATTCTAATACTTTTCTATCTACATCATTTAAATCATCTACTTTATTTATTGTTATTTCTTTATTATCAATTGTTATTATATTTTTATCATATAAATTTAATAAGCAAGACATTATAAATGGTTTTAATTCAAACTTATTATTTACTATTATACTTGATAATTCAGGAGAAATTAAATTATCTACATTTCTATAATAATCAACATTAATTTTTTTCTTATATTTAAATTTTATAATTAACAATCTTACTACCTTATATATACTAAATATTAATATAATCAATATTAATACTAAATCAAGTATTGGAACATCTAAAAATTCATTTTTATCTGATTTATAAAAATTTAATTTATCATTAGGAATATTAAAATTATAATCCAAACTTTTATTACTTAAAACTTCTGAATCAAAAGAAACAATTAAATTCATTTCTCCATCTCCTCTAAAGAAGTTACTTTTTTTAATATCTTTTTTATATATATTATATTGCTTTGAGTTTATTTTACTTTGTTCTATTTTACCAGATGAAACTTTATTATTAATATTAAATACTTTAGAATTATTAGGTAGTTTAATTGAAATATTAACATTTTTAATTCCATTTAATCTTTCAGTTGTTAAATTGTATTTTAATACTGATAAATCATTATATTTAGATATAAAAGATTTATCCATATAATAAATATATTTAATATTAAATGGTTCTTTTGTTGGACTAAAATTAATTCTTTGTGCATTATCACGGATATATTGAATATCATTATTTTTAGCAATCATATTGTTATCTTTATATACTACTATATTATTTATATAAGTATATAAACTATTTTTTCTTAAACAATCACTTACACTGCTATAAGTTTCTGTTCCACACTTTTTCATATCACTACTAAATATAGGTAAATTTTCCTTTACTACTCTATCAATTTCTTTTTCAGGTACATATTTCATTTCTTCTATAATTTTTGAAGTACCATCTTCATTTATTATAATATCTATATTTGCATTATCTACTTTCAAATCATAATCTGACATTGTATAGTCCATAGTTAATATTGGAAATAAAATAATAAATGATGGAATAAAAATAGTTAAAAATATCTTTAATATTGTTTTTTTCAATTTCAACACCTACTTATTTTATTTAATTATATCAAAAAAAGATTCAATTAAAAAGATGCTTAATCAAAATGTTAAACACCTTTTACCTATTTAATAAATATATTCCAAGATTTAAATATGATGCGAATAATATCCAAAGTAGATATGGAATTTGAAGTAATCCTGATACTTTATTTTTCTTATAAAATCTAACTATCATTATTATAACTAATATATCTAATAATAATATAATAAAGAATGATAAGAGTCTTAATTTAAATACAAAGAAAAATATAGGCCACATAAGATTTACAATTAATTGTGAATAATAAATCGAACTAATACTAGAATCTACTAGGTTTTTATCTTTTAAAATACCATAAGATATTCCCATTAAAATATAAAGTATTGTCCATACTATTGGAAAAATAAATCCAGGTGGTGATAATAATGGTTGTTCTAATGATTTATAATCCATAAATCCTGCTGTAATAATTCCAATTATACTACCTAAAATAACAGGAACTAAAATTGATTTTAAATAGGTTTTAAATTTACTCATAATATCCTCCTGTTATTATTTTATTTATTTTCTATATTAAATATTCCATATTTGTATATTTTAGTCCAAATATGGAATACGTAATATATCATTTTTTTCAACAGTTTTAGGAATTTCTATTTTTAAAATTTCTTTTGGATGACGTGCAGTATCTATTATATTACCATCGATATCTTCTATTTTAGTCACTTTAAATTTAAAAACTTCTGTATTAGGTCCAAATACTTCTATGGCATCATTAGTCTTAAAATAATTTCTTTGTTCTATAGTTGCAATCTTACTTTTTTTATCATAATCTAATACAATACCTAAAAAGTCTTGGTTAGAAAATTCTTCTCTTCCTAAATAGTATTGTTCTTTTACATCTGGCTTTCTATGAAAAAATTGTGGTATATTTTCTCTGTTAGCTACTCTATTTAAAATTTTTTCATAATTTTCATTAAATTTGTAATTTTCTTTATTTTCCAAATATTCATCAATTATTTTTCTATATGTATTAACAACAGAAGCTATATAATAAATTGAACGCATTCTACCTTCAATTTTAAATGATTTAACACCTAAATCAATCATTTCAGGAATATATCTTGCCATTGATAAATCTTTTGAACACATTGTAAATTTAGTATCTGATTCTATTTCTTTTTTATTCTCATCATACAAGTCAAAATCCCATCTGCATATTTGACTACATCCACCTCTATTAGAGTCCCTATTTGTCATATAATTAGATAAAACACATCTTCCAGATATTCCAACACACATTGCCCCATGTATAAAACATTCAGTATCAATATTTGTTTTATCTATTATATTTTTTATTTCCTGTTTGCTACATTCACGAGCTAAAACTATTCTTTTTACACCTAAATCTTTGTAAAACTTTGCAGATTTATAATTCATAGTAGAACTTTGAGTTGAAACATGTATTTCTAAATTAGGACAAGTATTTTTAATTATATTAATACATCCTAAATCTGATACTATAACTGCATCTACACTAGCTTCATATATCTTTTTGATATATTCTTCTAATCCTTCATAATCTTTATTATGAAATACCATATTTATAGTAACATATACTTTTTTATTTAATTTATGGGCAAAATCACATGCAACTTTTATTTCTTCAATACTAAAATTAGTTGCATTTGCTCGTAAAGAAAAATCTTTACCACCTATATATACTGCATCTGCCCCATATAAAAGTGCCCATTTAAGTCTTTCTAAATCACCAGCTGGTGCTAAAAGTTCAACATTATTTTTCATTTACATCACTACTCTTTATCTTATATATTGTCATCTTATTTAAAAATTCCTTTTCACTACCTAATTTTGTAGACATATCTTTTATTTTTTCATAATCTATATTATTATCTATATACATTTTTCTAACCTTATTAAAACTATCAATAACTTCTTTTATGTTATCTATCATATACGAATTTATAATAATATAATCAATATCATTTTCAAGAATATTAACATATTCATCTAGCCCATTCATAATATTACTATTAATAATATGTGTTCCATTTCTATCTTCATATATAGGATAGTTTTTATATAGTATTTTATTATTAATAAAGTATGTATTATTTTCTTTTTTTTCATTTATGTAAGTAAAGTAACTACTTAATAAAAATCTATTTGATGAAAATATTTCAAACATTCCATATAGTGGTACAAATAGTTTTGACTTTGTATTATTTTTAATTTCTATAATTTCATTTAATGTTATTTCAGGAGATGTAACAACACCACTAACATTATAATTATAATAACTATTTATAGTATTATAATTAGTTGTTTGATGTATATTAGACCATATTAATTTCATACTAAAATTATTTTCTTTTACTATTTGTAAAATAGATAAATCATCAAATAATATTCCAGATATTTCTATACTATTTAATTTCTTTAAAATACTTTCTAATTCTTCTATTTCTGTATCATGAATTACTTTATTTAAACTAATATATATTTCTTTATTAGTATTTTTTAATATTTCTTTTATTTCATTAATATCTAATTCAAGTGTATTTAGTGAATTAAAATTTTTATAACCAATAATAAATGAGTCAACATCTAAATTTAATTCACTAATATTTTTAGGCATTAAACATATTTTATTCATGATATTCACCCCAAATCTGATAATATTATACTAAAAATCAATAGAATTATCTATTGGTTTTTATTTGTTATTTAAAATTAATATTTTTACAAATGTTTTATTAAAGTTTTCCCAATAATAGATTTATCTAAAATTTCGTTATGTCTTCTTTTTG
>CANRCS010000033.1 GCA_947629195.1 uncultured Bacilli bacterium
TATCGCTCTTGCTTTTTCTATTCTCACCCGTATAACGGGTGGTTTTGTATGTGACTCAAAAGAGTCACATAATAAAAGAATCAATCTAATTATCATAATATGATTGATTCTCATTTTTATATACAGGTTCACTCTCATTATTTATATGTCTAATATATAATGTTTTACAAATTGAAAATATCGCTAATACAATAAGAAATATAATTCCGTAAAAGAACCTTGACTTTTGTTTTGCCAAAATCATCACCCTTTAAGAAATTATATTTAATTATATTATAAATATTATTTATTTTTTAAAAAGTTGATACATTTTCGCACCTATTACTTGACTAAATGGTGCACGATAAATAAATTTAGGATTATCGCTCTTTATCGCTTCTATAATTTTATTAGTAATTGATTTTAAATCTCGTTTTTCCAATAAGTCTAACATTAATTTTTCTTCATTTCTTATTTTACTTATATATTTTTTAAAGTATGATTTATCTTTCATCCAATCATATTTATTTTCAATCATAACTTGATTAAATCCAGTACGATAAAATCCTGGTTCTACTAAAATTACTTTAATATCTTTGTTCAACATTTTTAATTCTTTTCTTAATGTATGAGTTAGCGTTATAATACTTGATTTTGTTGCTGAATAAACTCCTAAAAATTTTATTGGAATAATACCTGCAAGAGATGCCATCATAATTATTCTTCCCTTGCCCTTTTTTATCATACCCTTTAAAACTATCTGTACTATTTCAAAAGAAGAAAATACATTTACTTCAAAATTTTCTCTTACTTTATCAAATGGAATATCTGCAATTGAACCTCCATAACATACTGCTGCATTATTAACAAGTACATCAATATCTAATTTTTCGATAAGTTTCCTATCATCTTCCTTTGTAATATCTAATGTAAAACATTTAACATTTTTATATTTTTTAAAATTTTCATTCGCACTTCTTAATTGATTATCTGTTCTAACTGTTAAAAATATTGTATCTTTTTTATTTTTAGCTAATCTTTTTATGGTTTGAGATGCAATACCACCAACTGCACCTGTAAATAAAATATTCATGTCATCACCCAATATTATTATTTACATAATATTGAAATTAATAACATGAATATTTTTATAACATATTTTTCTTTTTTAAAATAATCGCAACTATAATTGATAATACTAATGATATTAAAACTAATAGTAAGAAAGACATGCCATTACTTTCAAAAAATCCTAATGGAACATTCATTCCCATAAAACTTGCAACCATAGTCGGTATAGATATTACAATTGTTATACCTGCTAAGAATTTCATTAATCTATTTAAATTATTAGATATAATTGTTCCAAATATATCAATAGTACTACTTAAAATTCCACTATATATTGATGCCATTTCCATTGCTTGTTTATGTTCGATTATTACATCTTCTAATACATCTACATCTTCTTCATATAAAGGTATAAGATTATTTTTTTGCAATTTTTCTAACACTACATCATTTGAACTAAGTGATGTAGAAAAATATACTAAACTTTTTTGAAGGTGCATCAATTTTAACAAATCATTATTACTTGTAGATTTTTTTAATGATTTTTCACTTTTATTTGTTTCTTCATTTATAGTTTTTAAATCTCTTATATATGTAGATGCAACTTTTAACATTATTTGCATCGTAAATCTACTTTTCTTTTCTGTATAAAAATTCTTAACTTTACCATATATGAAATCATTTAGAATATCTGTTTCTTTTGAACACATAGTGATAATATATTCATCATTAACCTGTATAATAATTAACGGTATTGTAGAGTTAACACGATAACTTGTATGTTCTTCAAATGTAGGTATATCTAAAACAATTAATTTGTAGTTATCTTCAACTTCAGTACGTGCTTGTTCTTCTTCATCTAGAAATCCATTTATAACAGTTTCTTCAATATTTAAATATTTTGAAAGTATTGAAATTTCTTCTTCTGTTGGACAAGAAACATTAATCCAACAATTGCGTTCTAATTTATCTATTTCATTAGTAATTCCATTTTTAGGATTAGTTTTATACATTTTAATCATATATATCACCGCCAACATAAGTATAATACATCAAATATTTTAAATCAAGAAAAAATTATAACATCTTTTTTAATTATTTGTAAGTAAAATTTTTTAATGACTATAATTATATTATGTTGTAACAATTGTATTTTTTTTGTAATTATAATTATTCACTAATAAAAGATTAAAAATAATCATCCATTAGAAAATCAAAAATGTTAATATGCTTAATTCCATTTTGAGAATAATCTTCTTTATTAGTTGAAATCACATATTTAGGATAATTATCGCTTATATTACGAAAAGCATTAAACTCTCTATTTCTAGTATCTTCATTTGATAAATCATAACAAGCTTGAATATATTTGATGTCTTTATTTTTAGATGCTATAAAGTCTATTTCACCTTCTTTAGTTTTTCCTATATAAACATCGTATCCTTTTTTTATTAATTCATTATATATAATATTTTCAAAAGCTTGTGAGTAGTTAATTTCTTTACTATTAGTTTTAATTTTTTTGACACCTAAATCTGTTGCATAAAATTTATTTAAAGATTTTAAAATAGATTTTCCATTTATATCGTATCTATAAACTCTATTAATAATAAAGGTTGAACACAGCGCATCCAAATATTTATATAATGTATCTGTTGCAACTCTGTTACCACTTCTATCTAAGTATTCTAAAACATTTGTTGCAGAAAATTCTCTTGTTTCTGTATCTAAAATATATTGAAGTATTTTATTAAAAGAAGTAACATCTGATATTCCTAATCTATCTACAACATCTTTAAGAAGAATAGAATCATAGACATCTCTAATATAATTTTCTTTTGAATCATTATTTGAAAAAATAAATCTTTGAGGTAAAGTTCCCCATTCAAAAATATCTAATAACAAATCCAAATAATTTTCCTTTTTAGTATTTGTAATTTCAACAACTTCTTTAAATGATAATGGATTAATTCTAAAACTTACATATCGTCCTGATAAATCGGTGGATAATTCTAAAAAAGTCATTTTGCTATTAGAACCTGTAATAAAAATACTAAATTGATCTGTAATTCTTAATGAGTTAATTGCTTTTTCAAATTCATCAACTTTTTGAACTTCATCTAAAAATACATAATAAGTTTTTTTATCCTTAACTAAACTTTTAATATAATCATTTAATTCAAGTGCATTTGTTATATTAGCATATTCAAGAGATTCAAAATTAATATATATTATGTGATTATCTTTCACACCACTGGATTTAATTTCTTCTATTATTTGCTGTAATATAACAGATTTACCACTTCTTCTTAATCCAAACAAAATTTTTATTAATGAATTTTCATAATAAAAATCTCTAATTTTCTTTAAATAATATTCTCTTTTTAACATAGAATTTCACCTCTTTGTTAATATTATATAACATTTTTTTTAAATATAAAGTTTTTTTGTTGAAATGGAAAAACTTTTTTTATTTGATTTTTATTTGGTTAGATTGGAAAAAAAGAAATTAAATATATTCAAAAACTTTATATAATTTAATTTCTTTTCTATTTTATCTTTTCCACCCATATAAGGTTGTAATACTTTAGGTATTTTTATACTTCCATCTTTTTGATAATTATTCTTAATTAAAGCAATCATCCCCATTCCTCTTAAATAATATGGTCTTTCTGCACCTTTTGCTACAATAATTTGAATATATTTCTTTCCTTTTAATTCATTTACAACAACATCAAATAAACCTAAAGTTGAAGTCATAATGTTATCTTTTATTGTTCTTTGTAATAAATCAATATTACCAGATGTCACTATAAATGTCATCATAAATGTCACTATAAATTTATTTAATTCAATAAACAAATTAAAAAGAAATATTACTGATGTGAACCCCAAATGATAGACATCAATATATACTTCTTTTTATAAACAACTAATCTTTTTTTGAGATTATATGTAACATTTTTATACCCATTAAATAAATAGCAAATATAACATGAGTATTTGATATGCATGCTTGTTTTATATAATAAGCAGTTAAATTATCTACTTCTTTTCTATTTTATCTTTTCCACCCATATAAGGTTGTAATACTTTAGGTATTTTTATACTTCCGTCTTTTTGATAATTATTTTCAATTACAGCAATCATCCCACGTGGACTTGCAACAACTGTATTGTTTAGGGAAAATGGATATTTATTTCCTTCACTTGATTTATATCTTATTCCAAGTCTTCTAGTTTGTGCATCACCTAAAATTGAACATGAACCAACTTCATAATATTTTTGTTGTCTTGGACTCCATGCTTCGACATCACATGACTTAACTTTTAAATCAGCTAAATCCCCACTACAACATTCTAACGTTCTAACAGGAACATCTAAACTTCTAAAAAATTCAACAGTATATTGCCACATTTTATTATACCAATCCATACCATCTTGTTCTTTACATAAGACTACCATTTCTTGTTTTTCAAATTGATGCACTCTATAGAGTCCTCTTTCTTCTAAGCCGTGTGCTCCACCTTCTTTTCTAAAACAAGGTGAATAACTTGTTAGTGTTTGTGGTAAATCTTCTTCTTTTAACATTTGTCCTTTAAATTTTCCCATCATAGAATGTTCACTTGTACCGATTAAATATAAATCTTCACCTTCTATTTTATACATCATGGCTTCCATTTCTTCAAATGACATAACACCTGTTACTACATCACTTCTTATCATAAAAGGTGGTATACAATATGTAAATCCTTTATTAATCATAAAATCTCTAGCATAAGCAATAATTGCTTCATGTAGTCTAGCAATATCACCAACTAAATAATAGAATCCATTACCACTCGTTCTACCTGCACTTTCTTTATCAAGCCCATTAAGTGCTTCACATATATCAGCATGATATGGTATTTCATAGTCAGGAACAAAAGCATCTCCATATCTTTCTAATTCTACATTTTTAGAATCATCTTCTCCAATTGGAACATCATCTGCAATAATATTTGGTATTACCATCATTATTTTTTTAATTTGTTCAGATAATTCAATTTCTTTTTCTTCAAGTAGTTTAATTTGTTCGTTAATTTTTCCTACTTCATCTTTTTTAGCTAATCCTTCATCTTTTTTACCTTCACGCATTAATTTTCCAATTTCATCAGAAATAGTATTTCTCTTATTTCTTAATTCATCAATTTGTACTTTTACTTTCCTATTTTCAATATCTAAATCTTGAACTTTATCTACAAGTTCTAACTTTTCATTTTGAAATTTTTTCTTTATATTTCCCTTAACTAATTCTTTATTATTTCTTATTAAATTTATATCTATCATCTTTATTCCTCCATTAACTCAAATCTATATTTTTGTTTTGTTACATTATCTTTTCTTTTACTTACATCTTCCATATCATAAAACATCGACTCTGGTCTTGCCCATATTTGATTATCATGTTCATATATTACCATATTCTCTAAATTTTCTGTATTTTTAGCAATCATAATAACTTCTATTTCAAAACCTTTAAAGTGCCTATATTTTTGTCCAACTCTTACTGATGCCATGAAACCACCTCTTTGTATTACAATTATATCAAAAAACTTCAAATAGTGTTATATTTGTTTGAAAATTATTAAAAATATTAAATCATAAATCAACTTAAAAAGAATAATATTAACTGTAAACAAATTTAAGGAGGAAAATACATGGGAACATTAAAAGTAAGTTCTAAATCAAATCCTAATTCAGTAGCTGGAGCTTTAGCTAACGTATTTAGAGATAAAGGTGAAGTTGAAATCCAAGCTATTGGTGCAGGAGCATTAAATCAAGCAATTAAAGCAATCGCAATCGCACGAGGATTTGTTGCTCCAAGTGGAAAAAGTTTAATTTGTATTCCTGCTTTTACAGATATTGTAATTGACGGTGAAGAAAGAACTGCAATAAAATTAATTGTAGAAGCAAAATAAAGTGATAAGTTATATATTAAAGCAAAATTTAATATATAACTTATTTCATTTCATTTAAAATTTCATGTAAGTTATAAGCAACTTCTTTTGGTAAAATTTCTTCTAGTTCTTGAATACTTACTTCCTTTAATTTTTTTAATGAACCATATTTTTTAAGTAATTGTTTTTTTCTTATAATACCTATTCCATTAATATTATCTAAAATACTTTCAAGAGCTCCTTTACTTCTTATTTGTCTATGATAACTAATAGTATAATTATGAACTTCATCTTGCATTCTAGTCAATAAATGAAATACATTACTATTCCTATCAATCTCAACTATATTGTAATTACTATCCATTAAATCACTTGTCCTATGTTTATTATTTTTAACAAGCCCATATAATGGAATATTTAAATTTAAATTAGTTAATATTTCTTTAGCAGCGGTTATTTGACTTTTACCACCATCTACAATTATCATATCAGGCATTTTCTTTTTTTCTTTTAATAATCTAAAATATCTTCTATATATAACTTCTTGCATAGTATGAAAATCATCATTTTTTTGATTAGTAATATTAAATTTTCTATATTCATTTTTATCAGGTTTACCACCTCTAAAAACTACCATACCACTAACATTAAAACTACCAAATATATTAGAGTTATCAAATATTTCTATTCTATCTAATCCATCAATATTTAATAAATTACCTAATTCTTCATTCGCAATAATAGTTCTTTGTTCATCTCTTTGAATTAATTCAAATTTATTTTCTAATGAGATTTTAGCATTATCACATGCCATATCAATTAACTTTTTCTTTTCACCCTTTTTTGGTACAAAAACATTTACTTCTAATATTTCTTTTAATAATTCACTAGAATCTTCTATTAATTCTGGTATAAATATTTCTTTAGGTTTAATATTATTTTTATCGTAAAACCTAGATATATATTCAACTAATTCCTCATTAATTTCATCTACAATAGGATATATATCTGACTTATGAGCAACTAATTTTCCACCCCTTAAGAAAAATACTTGTATAGAAATATATCCATTATTAACATAATATCCAAATATATCTCTATTTATATTATCGTGTAATTCAACTTTTTGTCTAGTTAAAGTAACATCAATATAATCTAATAATTCTTTTAATTTTTTTGCTTTTTCAAAATTTAATTTTTCACTTGCTTCTTCCATTTCACATTTTATCTTATTAGTAATATTATCATAATTACCATTTAAAAAGTCTATAATTTCACTTGTAATTTTATTTATTTCTTCATCACTTATATCTTTTTTACAATACCCTAGACATTGATGTATATGATAGTACAAACAGTAATCTTTTCCTAAATTTGAACATTTTCTTAAAGGATAAATTCTATTAAGCAAATTAACCGTAGTTCTTGCAGCATGTACATTTGGATAAGGTCCATATATTCTTTTATACTTATTTTTACCTAAGTTAACATTTCTAACAACTTGTAATTTAGGATATTTTTCTTTTGTTAATTCAATATATGGATATGATTTATCATCTCTAAGTAAAATATTATATTTTGGATCATATTTTTTTATAAGATTAATTTCTAATACTAAAGCTTCCATTTCAGAATTAGTAACAATATATTCAAAATCAACTATTTCACTTACTAATTTTGCAGTCTTACCTGCATGTTCACGATTAAAATAACTACTTAATCTTCTTTTTAATTTTTTAGCCTTCCCTACATATATTATTGTATCATTTTTATCATGCATTAAATAACACCCAGGAAGTTCTGGTACTAAAGACAATTTTTCTTTTATCATATTTCATCACCATGCACTTAATAAACTCTATTACCATTATATACATTTTTTTAATAAAGTCAAAAAAACCTTTGAAAAATTTTTCAAAGGTCAATTATTTATTTTCTTTTTTTATTGTTTTGTTGTTTTTGTTTTTGATTATAGTTAATTGGTTTTTCATCATCTTTATCACCAAATAACATATATATTCCAAATCCTATTAGTGCGATACCTGCAACTATTAATAGAATTGTAAATCCATTTAATCCCTTTTCTTCTTCTACTTCTTCATCATATTCTTTATCATCTTTTTTAGTTTCTTTCTTTTCTGTTTCATCTTCAACTTCTTCTGTTTCTTTATTAGATGATGCTACATAAGAAGTAGTAGTTTCTTCTTCAGTTTCTGGAACATAAACCATAGGTTCTACTGCTGGAGCTTGTGTAGTTGTAGGAACAACTTCATCAGTTCCATCACCTTGTTCATCATCAGCTGTTGCTCTAACTACAGTATATGTATATTCTTTAGTAACACCTGATAATGTTGTAATTTTAATTGTTACTGTATTTTCTCCTACAGCTAGCGGTGTTGGTTTATTAATTTCTACAGTTACATATGGTTCTTGTTGAGCGGTGTCTACGATTACTTCTAAATCACTAACTAAATAACCAACATATATTGTATCTGTTAAACTATTAACATCCATTTCTAATCCGTTTATTGATATTTTAGTTACTGTTGCATCACTAGCTTGTACATTTATTTTTTCTTGAACCTTATCTAGTCCGATATAAGCAATTACACTTCCAATTTTTTCTAGATAAGATTTTGTACCATTATAATCATTTTCATAATTACTTCTTAATAATTCAGTAAATGCTTCAACATATTGAGTTTTTTCATCTTCTGTTAAATCACTATAATTTGAGCTTAATTCATTAGCGCTTTCAATTAAGGTTTTCAATTTTTCTAGATTTTCATCACTAGTTTTATAGTCTATTACTGCTTGAATTAATGCTGAAAGTTCTGTTGAGCCTTTATCACTACTATTATAAGTATTTACAGCATCCACAAAAGTTTTTAATTTTGTTAAATCATCATTACTTTTATAAGTATTTACTGCTTCAATTAATGTTGATACGCTAAAACTTTCTTTATTAGATGATACACTTGATATTAATGTTGATAGATTTGATAGTTCTTTTCCTGAATCAGTTATGTATTCAGAAATTGTTGTTTTTCCACCCTCATTTATTTTATCTTTAAGTTCTTTTAGATTTGCATCAGCTTCAGTTGGGTCTACCACGTTAATAAAATCAAGAGCTGTTTGTGGATCATTATCATCTAGATTATTAGCTGCTGTTAACAACTTTGAAATTTCATTATCTGTTCCTAGATAAGTAGTAACTGTTTCTAACTTACTATTATCAATTGTTTTGACATTATCCAAAACAGATAAAGCAGTTTCATATGAGCTTTTGTTGTCAGACAAGTCATTTGCCATTGCTTGTTGCTTTTCTAATGCTTGACCTAAATTTGCTTCATCAGCAAATACTCCTGATATTCCTGTAGAAAATACCATGGCGATTGCTAATAAAACTTTTAATGTTGCTTGACATAAATTTTTAATGTGTTTCATTTAAACATCCCCCTACCTATATAATTTTTTTATTTTGTCAAACATAAATTTACTATCGTCACACTGAATTGTAAACTTACAATTCAATATTATCACAATTTTTTTTAACGTGTCAATTTATTTGTAAAATTTTGTAGAAATTTCTTGAAATTAATAGATATAT
>CANRCS010000034.1 GCA_947629195.1 uncultured Bacilli bacterium
TGAAATATATGATACAATTTTAATAGTTGGGTGGTGTTGTTTATGAAATTATTTCAAATATTAATAAGCAAAGTTTTCACCCTTAATACAGTTTTAAGCGTGTATTAATTTATATTAGTATACGTTTTTATTTTGGAGGTTTGTATGGAGAATAGGCTAGATATTATAAAAGAATATGTTAAAACAAATTTAACAGATATCGATACGTTAAAGATGTTAATTAATGAAGAAAATAATGGTAATATAATTAGAAATTTAGCTAATGTCTATTCTGATTTAATTGTGCATCCAAACTTTAGTTCAAAACCAATGGATTATAAAGTTTTTAGTAATTTAAAAAATTTAATTAATAATTGTATGACTGATTTTATAGATTTAAATTATGCTTATTTTTCAAAGAAATTTAACACCTTAAATAAAAATATTGATACTTTAAAGAAATCATTAGAAAAAAAGAACCTATTAAATGATGAATGGAGAAATTTAATTAAATTACTTAAAACAGATGTTTATGAAATGGAAGAATATTCTATAAATAAGAAAAATGATATAAATGATGATAGTAATTATAATTTTATGTATTCAATTATATTTGATACTGAAAATAAAGCATATCTTAATCATGTTTTAAACAAATACCCTCATTTAGTTAATATTAAATCTGATGATAATGAACACATGATAGTTGAAATTATAAACAAATTTTGTGAGCTAATAAAACGACGTAATGATAATAATTTTGATAAAATAGTATATTATTCTGAAATAATTAATAAATTTTTGGAAAGTCCACGATTTAGAGTTAGTAATAGTGATAGGGAAAATATTAATTCACTTATATTAGAGACAACAGATACAGTAATAAATACTAAAAATGGAATTTTAAAGAAGAAGCAAAAATTATTATTTTTGAAATCTATTCATGAAAAATTTATAGATAGTGAAAATAAATATGATAGTATTAAACGTATAAATGCTAAATATAATATTTCTGGTGGATTTAGTATTAATGCACAAAAAGAAATATTAAATATAACTAAAAATCCTAATAGAACTATAATAACAATTGATGAAGAATCTACTTTGGATATGGATGATGCATTATCAATTTGTAAAAAAGATGATTATTATATATTGGAAGTTTATATCACTGATGTCGCATCACATATTCAAGAGGGAACTTATTTAGATTTAGAAGCTAAAAATAGGACTGAAACAATATATTTATCTGACAATATAATACCTATGTTTCCATTTGAATTATCAAATAATATTTTATCATTAAATAATAATGGATATAAAAATGTTATATGCTATAAATTTAAAATTGATAAATTTGGAAATATAATGGATACAAATATTAGAAAAAGACAAGTATTAATTTCTCAAAAATTAAGTTATAATGATGTCAATACAATTGTTAAAGAAGGACGTCCAATAAAAAATTATACCAATGAAGTATATGATACAATAGCTACTTTAACTGAATTATCAAATATATTAAGAAAAAATAATCCAATGAAAACTAATTATCGTAAATTGGAAGATTTAAAAACGATGATGACTGGAACAACTCTTTTGAAAAATGAATATAAAAATAGGACATCTGCAGAAATTATTGTAGAAGAAACTATGATTTTAACTAATTATTTATCTGCTAAGATATTAAATGAAAAGGGACTTCCATGTATTTATAGAGTTCATCCTAAAATAGAAGATACTTATGAATACGAGAAATTGCAAATGTTATCAAATACAATGGAAAAAGGGTTTGAACATCAAGATAATGCATATTTAAAATTATTAGATGAATTAATAAGTATTTATCCAAAGGCAAAATATTCTAATAATAATATAGGACATTATGGTTTGAATTTAGAATATTATTCTCATGCATCATCTCCAATAAGAAGATATTCAGATGTTGTACTACAAAGAATTATGAATGATTTATTATTTGAAAGACCAACAGATGATAAAATAAAAATGTGGGATAAAAATATAATAGATTTATGTGAACATTTAAATTCACAAAATACAATTAACGATTCTTATAGATCTGAGTATGAGAAAATAAAAAGACTAGATAAAAAATAAAGGATGTGATTATAATGTATGATGTTATTATAATTGGAGCAGGACCAGCGGGATTGTTTTCTGCTTATGAATTAATAACAAAAAATGATAAATTAAAGGTTTGTATTTTAGATAAGGGTAGATTTGCTCAAAATAGAAAATGTCCAATGAAGGATAATATAAAATGTATGAATTGTAATCCATGTGCGATATTATCTGGATATGGTGGAGCAGGGACTTTTTCTGATGGTAAATTAAATTTTATACCAAAATTAGGTAAATCAGATTTATTTAAGTATATGTCACATGAAGAAGCATACAAAATTATTGATGAAACTGAAAAAATTTTTAATAAATTTGGTATGGATAGTGAAGTATATCCTACTAATATGGATGAAGCTTTGAAACTTAAAAGTAAAATTGCCAAAACAGGTGCGAATTTATTGATAATTAAACAAAAACATTTAGGCTCTGACAAGCTTCCAGAGTATATTAAAAATTTTACAGACTATTTAAAAAATAAAGGTGTTACTTTAATCGAAGGTGCAGATGTCAAAGATATAAATAGTAAAAAGGAAGATTATCATATAATTACTTATAATAAGGGTAAAAAGTGTGAAAAAATTGAGGGTCATTCTGTTATAGTTGCTCCTGGAAGAACGGGGGCTAAATGGATGCAAGAACTTGCAGATTATTATAAAATACCATATATTTCTCAAAGTATAGAAATAGGTGTTAGAGTAGAAGTTAGAAAAGAATTAATGGAAGAAATATGTTCAGTAATATATGACCCTAGTATTTTTATAAAAACTGAAACATACAATGATGAAATAAGAACATTTTGTACTAACCCAGGGGGGTTTGTTGCAAAAGAAAATTATTACGGATATATATGCGTAAATGGGCATGCTCTTAAAGATGTTAAGTCTGATAATAGTAATTTTGCATTTATTTCTAAAGTTAATTTAACAGAGCCCGCAACAAATACTAGACAATATGGTGAATCAATTGCTAGAATTGCGAATGTATTAGGTGATGGGAAACCAATTATTCAAATGCTAAGAGATTTGAGACAGGGTAGAAGATCTACTCTTAATAGAATTCAAAAAGGATATGTTTCTCCAACACTAAAAGATTGTGTAGCCGGTGATTTAGCGTTAGTTTTACCACATAGAATAATAATAAATATATTAGAGGGTCTTAAAAAATTAGATGAAATAATACCAGGAGTAAATAATGATGAAACATTGTTATATGGTCCTGAAATAAAATTTTTCAGTAATGAAATTGTTACAAATAATCAAATGAAATTAGAAAACTATGATGTATATTTTGTAGGTGATGGTGCAGGAAAAGCAGGTAATATTGTAACTGCAGCTGCAACAGGTCTTATTGCTGCAAGAGATATATTAAAAAAATTTGACTAGTAATCATGTCAAATTTTTTTTATACTTCAAATATTTATATTGCTACTTTTATAAAAATTAAGTATAATAATATAATAGAAAAAGGATAAGGAGGGATTATATATGAACGGTCAAAATCAAAATGGATACTACAATTATAATAATCAAAATGCCAATTATTATGGTCAAGTACCTAATAATTATAATATGAATCCTTATCAACAAAACCAAGTAAATTCTAATTATTACTATCCACAACATCAGTATCCAAATTATCAATATCCACAACAAAATGTTTATAATCAAAATCGACAAGTATATAATCAAAATAATTTTCCTAGACAAAATTATAATCCTTATCAATTCCAAAATCAAAATCTGAATAATAACACTAATAATATTCCAAATAGATTTAATACTATAAATAAAACTCAAAATATAGATGCTGAAAGTCAAAAAAAAGTAGAGGAAATTAAAAATATAATTTTAAATAATCAAGAAAATACAAAAGAAGTTCAACCATTAAACGAAGTAAAAACTGATGAAGTACAAAATAATAATACTGATGATGTTGAAGAAATAGAAATAATCGATGATGAACCAATACAAAATAATGAAGAAACTAAAGATACAAAAGAAATTGAAAACAATGATAAAAAGGATGAAAATAAACCTAAAAAGGTAAGAGAATTTAGTGTACTTGAAAGATATGGAGAAGATATAACTAAAAAAGAATATGTAACAAACCCTGCTATTGCTCGTGAAGAAGAAATTGGAAAACTTATATTGGTTTTATTAACACCAGATAAATCAGCATGTTTAGTTGGTAAACCTGGTATTGGTAAAACTGCAATCGTAGAAGGTCTTGCATATAGAATTATACGAAATGATGTGCCTAATATATTAAAAGGATATAGTATTTACAATATAGCTACATCTTCACTTTTAGGTGAAAGTATTAGTGATGGTGAAAGAGAATCTAGGATTCAACTACTTGTAAATGAGGTTATGGAAGCTGATAAAGTTATTCTATTCATCGATGAAATTCATACATTAATGGGAGCAGGAGCAAAAGATGGTTCTGCACTTGATTTTGCTAACATATTAAAACCTGCTTTAGCACGTGGTAATGTAAAATTAATAGGGGCAACAACATCAGATGAATACGAAAGATATATGATTAGAGATAGAGCATTTATTCGTAGATTTGAAAAAATAGAAGTTGCTGAACCTGATATACCTACTACTGTAAAAATTCTTATGGGGTCATATCCTAGAATAGAAAAACAAACAGGTGTTAAACTTGCATATACAGAATATGTAAAACAACAATTAATGACTTTTATTGTAGAAATGACTTCTGAATATAAAAGATTTTATGAAGTATCATCTAGATATCCAGATATTTCACTTGCCTTGTTATCTAAAGCTTTCTCTTTTGCTATGTATGAAAATAGTAATGAAGTAAGACTTAGACATTTCTGGATGGCAGTATGTACATGTGAAAGTATATATCCAGATTCTAGAGCAAAGGAAATCGAACGCTTTAAAGAAGTATTTAAAGATATGATAAAAGAAGAAAATTTAGATGTTAATGAGCCGATAAATATTTAAAAAAGTACTGTTAAAATATAACAATACTTTTTATTATTGTGTTATTATATATTATGAAAGGCGTAGTATATATGAGGGAATATGTAGGATTAACAAATGAAGAAGTATTAAAAAATAAAGAATTATATGGACTAAATAGGGAATATGATAAAGAACAAAAATTATTCATAAAAAGTTTGTCTATACTTTTTATTGAGCCTGCTATATATCTTTTATTAATAAAATTATTAATTCAAATTTTTATTAAAAATTATATTTATATAGCTATAATATCGATATTTCTATTAATAATTATTATTATTCATTTAGTTTTTATAATTAAATATAACAAAAAAGTAAATAAAATTAAAAAACTCCAATCTTTCAGTTCAAAAGTTATTAGAGATGGCAAACTTCAAACAATAGATAGTAATGAAATTACAATAAATGACATTTTAGTTTTAAACAAGGGAGATAGAGTATGTGCAGATGCCATAATATTAGAAAGTAAAAATTTACTTGTATATGAAGCAAATATAACTAAAAATAATAATTTTGTTAACAAATCTGTCGATATTACCAATAGAAATGAAAAGTATAAAAGTAATCGTTTATATAGTGGTTCATTTATTATTAAAGGTAATTGTTTTGCACGTGTTACAGAAATTGGAAAACATACAGAAATCTATAAACAAAATAATATAAATATGGATAAAAATAAAAGCATTATAATAACTAAAGCAAAGAAAATTAATAATATATTTTATATTTTATCAATAATACTATTTATAATTTTGACTATTATTTTCACTTTCAAAATGAATTTCATATCATCAATTATTAATGCTTTTATTTTAGCAAGTGATGTAATAATTTATCCATTTGGATTCGTATCTATTATCTTATATCCTTTTAGCATTTATAAATTAATTGATAATAATATTTTAATTAAAAATTTAGATTTAATAAATAAATTAAATAAAGTATCGTGTTTATGCATTGATAAAACTGGAATAATTACACAAGGAAAAATGAAAATAACAAATATAAAGACAGATATTGATAAAGATGAATTAATTGAGCATACACTATTATCTTCTTCACTTACACCAATTGATATAATTGAAAAATCTATACATGAATATTCAAATTATATTAATACAAATATTAGAGATGGAAAAGAGTTAATAAAAAAATATCCATTTAATAAAGATATTAAGATGAGTGCGAATATATATAGGGAAAATGATGAAAACTATATTTATGTAAAAGGTTCACTTGAAAGTATATTTGATGTATGTGACATTTCAGTTCAAGAAAAGTTCAACTTATTCAAATGTAAGGATGACATGATAAATAGTGGATTAAAAGTTGTTGCAGTTGGTTCTTCTAAAATCGATGAAATAAAAGAGGATATATTAGATTATAATATAAAATTTGAAGCATTAATTGGAATCTATGATGAACCAAGAGTAAATATTAACAAATATATATCATATTGCAAAGATAATAATATAAGAGTTCTAATATTTACCGATGATAATAAAGAAATATCTTCTCATATTGCAAGAACAATAGAACTTGATAATCCAGATAATGTTTTAAATAGTGATGAGATTAACGATAATGAAATTTTTACTAATAATATTGATGAAACTAATTTATTTTCACAAATTACTACTAAAGATAAACAAAAAATAATTAAATATTTAAAAGATAATAACGAAATTGTTGCAGTTACATCATCTAATATAGAAGAAATATCTTTAATGGATAAAACTATTATTGGAATGTGTTTTAATAATGATTCAGATATTAATAAAAGTATGGCACAAATTATATATTTTGATAATAGTTTTAAAACAATAGTTAATAATATTAAAGTAGTAAGATATTTACATTCATTATATAAAAAGTTTAGAAAATTCATATTACTTATGAATATCCCAATAATAATCCTAACAATTATTTTATCATTCTTTAATCTTAACTTTATTGTAATATCATTATCAATTATCATGATAAGACTAATTATATTAACAGTTTGTTGTGTAAAGTTTAATAAATAATTGATATAAAATTTTATATTAATTTACTTTTAAAAGAAATTTTACTATAATGTATTTAGAATTGGAGGGCAATCTATGACTGATAAAAGGAAAGTATTTTTTACTGCTTTACTTACAACATTATTAATTATTTCTAACATCACGGTTTCTAAAATGACAGTAATTGCAAATCTGCCATTACCATGTAGTATATTTACTTATCCATTTACATTTTTGTGTGTAGCAGTAATCGCACATTTATACGGAGCAAGTGAAGCTATGAAAAGTGTTGGGTATGCTATATGTTGTCAAATATTAGTATTTATTGTATGTATTGTGGTTGCTAATGTTCCAAATCAAGTGGATACTATAATGCAAGCTAATGCATTACAACAACTTTTAGCACCTGATGTTACAAATGGAATATATCATCCTAATGTGTTTGTTATGTTAGGTACAATTGTATCATTTACAATATCTCAATTAATAAATATTGGATTATATTCTGCTTCAAAAAAACATACGTTTAAAGCAGTATCTAGTTCTCTTTCAATATTATTTGCTTATATAATTGATGCAGTTATATTTAGTGTAATTATGAGTATTGGAGTAGCTACTAATAATCTTTCACTTACAATTGTTAATAAGTTTATAGTGGGTGTTGTTACAACTGCTATTTCGGTAATCTTATTCTGTATTTTTACAATAGGTGATAAAAAAGAAAAAGTTAAAACAGCAAAAAAGAAATCTATCGATTAGATTTCTTTTTTAAAGGATGTATATAATGTATTACACTTCCTGAAAAATATATTATATCTATCCATTTTTTACTAGCGTATTTTTTACCAATTGCTTTGCCGCCAACTGTAATTGATGCAATTATCGCACTCATTATTAAACCTACAATAATAACATCTATATTTGTAATATTACTTATATTAACTGATAATAGTGCTCCTATTGAACCACTTATTATTCCACATATATCACCAACTACATCATTACATATATTTGATACTTTTGATGAGTTTCGAACTAATTGTATTGCTTCTTTTGCTCCCTTATGCTTTTTAGCAGCTTTTGCATGAAATGGTGCTTCATCCGCACTTGCAACAGACATACCAATAAGGTCAAATACAATTCCAATTAGGATAATTACAATTAATAATATAATTGCGAATACCATATTTAATTTAACTACTACGGTATTAGAAATACTTCCAAATACCAAAGATAATATAAAAGTTACTAAAAATGCTTGCCATAACCAATTATCTTTACTATTTTTTTTATTTTTTTTCATTTATTTCATCCTTTATATAATAAAAAAAATATGTATGGTAACACTTTAAGTAAATTTTACGGCTTAGGTCAAGTCGGGTTTCCCTATCCCCTACCACTTGTTACCTTATGGCGATTTCTCTTTAAAGGGGATAACTAAATGTCACCATTTTAGTTACTCGATTACCACTTAGTCCGTACCTCAATCCTTAAAGTGCCTGCAGAAGTAATGCAACATCCTAGAGGTTTTCCCAAACAAAACTTAAACTATATTTATTCGTTTTTGCAAGAATTAGTTTCAGAAGACAATGTTTAAATTCAATGGCCATTAAATTTAAATTTTTAAACTTCATCCCATAACCCCACTCACGACAGGCTACATATATATAGTACTCTCTATATATATGGTTAAATATCACATATAGTGATATAAAGCCAGATTTAAGGCAAGTCTTTATATGCCATTATAAAGTCACCTTATACCCATCGCTCAATACTATCACCCCAACCTGGGCGGAAAAAGCAATAATACTGAGTGCTGTTTGTATGCCCTTTGATGGATTTTTAGGCCCACCTTCATATAGTGTTTTGACTAGAATAATGCACCACACATAAGCTAATTATAGCAAATTATTTAAAAAATGTCAAAATTATTGATCCTCATCATATTGTTTTAATAATTTAGTTAAGACTTCTATATGTCTTTTTTCATCTAAAATTATTCTATTTAGAATATCTTTTACATTTTGAATATCAGTATAGTTTATTAATTCTTGATAATGTCTAATTGTAACATTTTCTTTCTTTATATCATTTATTAACATATCACGATAGTTAATAGTAAAATCTATATAATCACTATTCCATGGTATAGGTTTCTTTTCCACATAATTTACAAAATATGGTATAAGTCCTAATGCATTAATTAATTCTCCTATCATTCTTAAATGTCTCATTTCTGTAATTGCAATCGTCCTAAGTATTTTGCTTAAATCTTTATATTCATCTAAATATATACTTTGAAATGAGTATTGCCCTATAACAGTATATTCACTAATTGAGCCTGCGTATACTTCAAATAGTTTATATGCAAGATTTATATCTTTTTTCTTAATATCTATTTTTGGATATGGTAAGTCTACTATGGGATTTAGTCCATT
>CANRCS010000035.1 GCA_947629195.1 uncultured Bacilli bacterium
TAATTTATTAACTTCTTCTAAATCATCTATTTTTAATTCTCTAAATATTATATTCATTCAATTTATCATTCCTTTAAATCTTCACTATTTAATTTTATTTATTCTAAATTTTATTCCATATTCTTTATTCAAATTATAAACTTCTAAAAGTTGAACAAATTTACTTTTATTTCTATATTTACACGTTTTAATATAATTGTTTACTTTTTTATTATTAGTTGGAAACATCATAAGTCCAGATAAAAAACTAATATCATCTACGGTAATTAATCTAGAATATAAATACACATTTCCTTTGTACATAGGGTTACTAAGTGATATATCGATTACTTTATATGTATTTTGTGTTATCATATCTTTAAGTTCTATAAAACCATCATAATCCTTTTTTAATATTTTGAAAAAAGATACAAAGGACTTATTCATTGCTTCTAACATTTTTATTTTATCTTCATTTTTAAATTTATTCTTACTTATATATTCTTCTATTACACAATTCATATTTGGATGACTTTTATAAATTGTTATATCATTAAATATATTAAGTTCGAATTCATTACTTAAATCAAAATCAAAAGTGAATAAATCATAATTGTTATTTGTTTCTTTAAGCAAGTTATTAGTTATCTTATTTAGTTCATAATTTAGATCAAATTTATTATCTAAAATATATTTTTCCATGCTGTTTAGAACTTCTCCATGAATTTTACGACATTTATAATATTGCTTTATATGTGGCAAATTTTTAATATGAAACATCCTAAAATTATTTACATCATTTAAATTTTTTTTATCCATAATACTCCTTATTTTTCTTTTATATTAAATAAATTCTATTTTATTTCTATTACACCATTCTATAGTTATATCCTTATATCTTTTATCTCTAAATTTGTACCAGTCATCAATAATATCATAATTTATACATGTGTCCTTAAATCGTCTAAATGCTCCACTACCACTTATAGAAATATATAACTGATTATATAATCTTTCATCTTCAACTGTTTCAATAAATTCTTTCATCATAGTATATTCATCTATATAATATTTTGTTGGTAAACTAATATATTCATCATATATATCTTCATTATCATTTATATCTGTATATTCACCAAAATAAGTTATTTCATATGTTTTAGGATTAAAGTAAGCAGTATTATCTATTCCAGCATTAACAAATTCTAATGCATCGATTACATCATCTAATTTTACTTTCATAAACATATCCTATTAATTATAAAATCCGGTGTTAGTTCTATAAAATATTTAACTAATTCTTTTTCATTTACACTATATCATAAAAAACAGATTATAACAATAGATATTGTATACAGCAGAAAAGATGATAAAACTTTTTTCATCATCTTTAATTAATAAAATACATTTCTTAAATATAATCCTTCAGGATTAGCAGTTGGGCAAGCACTTTTTCTGTCTTTTTTTTCTATAATAGGAATTATATCTTCGGCTTTTAATTTTCCTTCTCCTACTTTTATTAATGTTCCTATCATATTTCTTACCATATATCTTAAGAAACCAGTACCAACAAATAATATTGTTATTTTATTTGTATTTTTAATATCTCTAATTAAATTAGTTTGAGTAATTGTTCTAACATAATTTTCTTTTTCATCCTGTGTACAAACAAATGATGTAAAATCATGTTCACCTTCAAAATATTTTAAAGCTCTTTCCATTTCTACAACATCTAATGGTTTATTATATTGGTATACATAATTTCTTTCTAGTGGATCATATTCCCCTACATTGATTAAATACATATATTCTTTTGCTTGTACATTATATCTAGCATGAAATGTATCACTAACTTCTTCTACTGTTTTAACATGAATATCATCTGGTAAATATGTATTTAATGCCATTTTCAATTTATTTTCATCTATTTCTACATCTAAATCAAAATGTGCTTTTTGATTTAGAGCATGAACTCCTTTGTCAGTTCTTCCTGATGCTTGTATTTCAACTTTTTTATTATTATTAATCTTCTTTAAAGCCTTTTCCATTTCACCTTGTATAGTTCTTAATTTAGGTTGTTTTTGATAACCATTAAAATTAGAACCATCATAAGAAAATGTAATTAAAAATCTTTTCACAAATATACCTCCTATATGAAGAAATCAAATATAAAGTTATCTATTATAGAACCTTGATTTAATACTTCTTTAGTTATGAATACTGCTAAAATAAGTAAGTGAAGTAAAACTATAAAAGTATCTTTAAATCCCCAAAATTTTGTTCTATAACTTGTTCTTTTATTATAAACAGTATACATCCTAAGTTCCATTGCACGTTCCAAGTCTTTAGATTTCATATTTGCAAGTCTAAATAATGGACCTAACATAGAGAAAAATGCAAATATTTTTCTTTCAAATTTTGAATTAACAAAATCAATACCTCTACTTGCTTGTGTTTTTATTATTCTTTGTCCTTGTTCAAATAATATTGGAATATATCTAATTGCCATTGTAAGTTTTAGGGCAACTTTACTTGTTGGAATTCCAAGTAATTTTAAAGGAGCTAGAACTTTTTGAAATCCATAAGTTATTTCAGTAGGTGTCGATGTAAATGTCAAAATAGATGTATATAATATTATTAATACTATTTTTAAAACAATAAATAATATAAATATTGCCCATACATTAAATAGTAAGGTCACTACTAAAACAATTAGTATAAGGAATGACAGATTAGATACACCCTTAAAATATAAACTAAATGGTACATTACTTCTAAGCATCATTATAAGACATACTATAATCATAAGTAACATAACAGTAATATTATTTGTAATTAATAACGTAATTATAAATATAAGTGTCGATAACATTTTAGCAAATGGATCCATATCATGCATTTTTGATTTAACAGGAAAATATCTACTTAATAATATATTATTATACATTTTGATAAATCTCCTTTATTAAATCATTTACATCATCAATGTTTCCCACTACTTTTCCTGTTTTTAATTCCATTTTATGGATAAATTCTACAATTTGTGGAACTTTAACACCGTGTTCTGTTAAATATTCAATATTTCTAAATACATCATATTTATTTCCTTCTGCTAAAATTTTACCATTAGATAAAATAATTACATTATCAACAAACTTATATAAAGTATCAACATCATGGCTAACAACTATTATTGTTTTACCATATTTATTTTTTAGTAGTTTAATTAACTTTATTAACATTTCTTTACTAGTAGTATCTAACCCATTAGTAGGTTCATCAAAGATTATTACTTCTGGATTAAATGCAAGAACTGAAGCAATCGCAACTCTTCTTTTTTCTCCACCACTAAGTTTAAATGGGTCTCTATTTAAGAAACTTTCATCTAGACCAACCATCTTTAAAGCATCAATTGTTCTTTTTTCTATTTGGTCTACTTTATATTTAAAATATTTCATACCAAACTCTATTTCTTTTCTTACTGTCTTTTGAAAAAATTGTTCTTCGGGATTTTGAAATACTACTCCTATATCAAATCTTAGTTTATTTGAGTTTACAATTCTTATATTTTTCCTAAGATTGTGTTTACCAACATGAATAATACCTTTAGTAGGTAGTATAAGACCATTAATCATTTCAATCATAGTAGATTTACCACTACCACTTGGTCCTATAATTGCATTAATTTTTTTTGATTTTATTGTAGTTGATACATCCTTTAAGGCATCTACTTGCAGTGGAGTACCATAAAGATATGAGAAACTAACATTTTCAAATACTATTTCCATAATTTATCCACCATCTTATCCATGTCTAATTCTATATCGTCTATTAGCCCATATAATTTTAGACGAGAGGCTAAATCAACAATGAAAGGTAAATCTAGTCCCAATTTTTTCATAGCTCTTTCTTCTTCTAATACAGCTTTTACAGGGCCATCTATACCAATTTGTCCTTTATATAATCCAACTATTCTATCACAATATATAGTTTCTTCTATATCACTTGTGAAATTTAAAATAGTAGTATTAGTATCCTTATGATATTTTTTTAACATTTTCATAATTTCAGTTTTATCATAAGGGTCAATCATAGATAGTGCTTCATCTAAGATTAAGATCTTAGGCTTTAAAACTAGTGCTGAAGCTAGGGCAACTTTTTGCATTTGTCCTCCACTAAGTCTATGTGGTTCAATATCAAGTAAATCGGTAATTTTAAGTCTTTTTGCAACTTCTGTAACGAGTTTGTGTATTTCTTCTTTTGGAATTTGTAAATTTTCAAGAGTAAATGCTATCTCATCTTTTACAGTTTCTGCAACAAATTGTATTTCTGGATTATCAAATACCACACCAATTAGTTTTCTAATTTCTCTTATATTTTTTCTATTCAACACCATGTCGTCAATTTTAATTGTTTCATGGTTATTAAGAAGTCCAATTATTAGTTTAACTAATGTAGTTTTACCTGCACCATTCGCACCTAATATAGATACCCAATCTCCTTCTTCAATTGTCAAATTAAAATTTTCATATAATAAGTCTTTATTATAACCAAAATTCAAATTTTCGATTTTTATAATTTCTGACATATTATCATCCCCACTAACTTTTTTTTCGACATTGATTATTATACACTATTTTTGATAATAATGCATCTGGTAATATTTTACTAAAAAATCTTGAAAATTTCATCATAGTACCAGGGACTATTACTAATTTATTTTTAAGCATCTTATCAATAGCATATTTAGATACATATTCACTTGTAAGTGGTTTAAATGAGAAACTTACATTTGCGACATCATTAAATTCTGTATTAACTGGTCCTGGACATAATACACTAATATTAACATTAGATTTCATATATTTTAATTCTGAATGAATTGCTTCTGTTAATCTAAAAACATAACTTTTAGATGAATAATATGTTGCCATTAATGGACCAGGTGAGAATGCAGCAGAAGATGCTACATTTAGAATATGTCCTCTATCTTTTTTAATCATATCACTTAAAAATAATTTAGTTAAAATATGTACTGATTTAATATTTAAATCTATCATTTGTAATTCTTTTTTTATATCTGTTTCATTAAATTTTCCAAAATCACCAAATCCAGCATTATTAATTAATATATCAATACTATCTTTTTTAACCATATCATATAATTTGAAACAATTGTCTTCAATAGATAAATCTAATGGTATTACTTTAACGTTTGTTTTTAACTCATTTTTTAACTCTTTTAATCTTTCTTTTCTTCTAGCAACCAATATTAAATCATAACCTAATTCAGATAAATATTTAGCGATATCTTTTCCAATACCGCTACTTGCTCCTGTGATTAACGCTTTCATAATTACCTACTCAAACTAAGAATTGCCATCGCAAGCATACCACCAAATGCACCAATTACAAAAGCCACTATAAATGAACTAATATATCCATTAATATTTGGATTTTTCTTTACAAATTGAACTCCTTTAGTGTTTTCGTTTTCTATTTCTTCAGGATGTTTACCAATACCATATAAATCTCTTATTATTCTTTTTTGTGCTTCATCCGCACTTAAATATTCTTCTTTAGATACACCATATTCTTCTAATTGTTCTATCGTTTTTGCATCCGTATTAGTATCCGCACTAAAACTTATATTAGAAACATCATCACTATTTTCTTCCAATCTATTAAGTTCAACATTATTTTCACTATTAACATCTAAATCATATACTTTTCCTTTACCATCTGTTATCATACCAGTTCTAACATCAATTTTCATGTCATTATACCCTTCTTCCTTCATCGCATCTATACCAATATTTGTTTGATCATCCAAAATATTTGTATCTACATTATTTATATTTTTAAATTCCCCACTTATAATCATATCATCTTTTATCTCTTTAGAAATATCATCTGCCTTTATAATTCCACTACTAGGAAGATTTGATATTCCATTTTTAATTTTTTCAATTCTTTCCTGTGGAGTAATATTTCCTACAATTTCTGCAAACGTCAGATTATTTTCATCATTAAACTTAACATATTGTACTCCATCTTTTTTAACATAATCTACTTCTTTTAAATTTAATTCTTCTTCTACCTTTTCTATTTCTTCTTTTTGCTTAATAGAATTAATATATTCAAATGATATTCCACTAGTACTTACTAATAATTCTTTTTCTTCATCAGTAAGTCCTAATTTATCAATATCTTCTTTAGATAATCTCTTAATATATGAATTTACTTCATTTATTAAATAATCTTCTCTATATAAATTACCTAATTTATTAAATATTTCATTTAAATTTCCTTTATATAATAAATCAAAATTATCTTTTAATAACTCTTTTGTTTTTACAATATATTTGTACTCATCTTCATTCATTGGATATATATTAAGATTTAAATCTTCACAAATATCCCTATATAACATCTCATTAGTACCTATAAAAGCTAAATTACCAACTATATTAGGATTATTAGCTATAAAATTAATTTTAACTAAATCTTCTACTTTTTTAGAATTAATATTAAAGTTTTCAAAATCTATCTTCCTACTATCTACTGTTAATGAATATTGATATTCTAAGACAACATTAATAAGTATTCTTAATACTGTACTTTTAATTTCTTCTGTATTAATAATTGAATTACTTCCAATATAATCATATATACAATTTTTAACAATACTATCAACCTTATATAAATCTGGAATAATATTACTATTAGAATTTCTATATTCATCTATAATATTTTTAGTATTATCATCTACATATGGTTTTAACTTAATATCAAATTCATTTAATACATCATTAACAAAAGATTCAATTTCAGTTTGTGCTTGTTCTATATCCATATATACACATCCATTCTAATATAATAATACCATATACTAAAAATTAATTCCATAATTTAATTGTAAGAACAATTTAATAGAAAGAAGAAGTTGCTATTAAAAAGTAAATGTGTTAAAATTATATTGAGCAGAATTGCCACTAGTGGCAAAAATTCTCAATGGAGGCGAAAATATGAAAGAAATTAAAAGAAATACATATTTAGAAAAAATGATAAATAGAAAAGAAAATGGTTTAATTAAAATATTAACAGGTATTAGAAGATGTGGAAAATCATATTTATTAGACCCTATATTTAAAAATTATTTAATTGAAAGTGGTGTAAAGGAAGACCATATTATTAAATTAGAATTAGATAGAGAAGAAAATAAAAAATATCTTGATGCACATGAACTTAATACATATATTAAATCTCAAATAAAAGATAAAAATATGTATTATATCTTATTAGATGAAATACAATTAGTTAAAGGTTTTGAATATGTATTAAATGGTTTTTTGTATGAAAAAAATTTAGATGTATATGTTACTGGAAGCAACTCAAAATTTCTATCAACTGATATAATTACTGAATTTAGAGGAAGAAGTGATGAAATTAAAGTATTTCCATTATCTTTTAGCGAGTTTGTTGATGCATTTGATGGGGATAAATATGATGCTTGGAACGAGTATGTATTGTATGGTGGATTACCATTAATATTATCTAAAAAAACTGATGAAGAAAAATCACAATATTTAAAAGACTTATTTGAACAAACATATATTAAAGATATAATTGAAAGAAATAATATTCAAAGAACTGATATAATTGATTCAATTATCAATATGTTAGCATCTTCTGTTGGTTCATTAACTAACCCTAAAAAAATATATAACACATTTGTTAGTAATGGTGAAAGTGATGTATCTGCTAATACTATTAATTCATATATAAAATATATTGAAAATTCATTTATTGTTAATAAGTCAGATAGATATGATGTTAAAGGTAAAAAATACATACAAACACCACAAAAATATTATTTTTCTGATATAGGACTAAGAAATGCAAGATTAAACTTTAGACAACAAGAAGAAAATCATATAATGGAAAATATAATATATAATGAACTAATTATAAGAGGTTATAATGTTGATGTTGGTGTAGTTGAAGTAAGAGATGAAAATAAAAATAGAAAACAATTAGAAATAGATTTTGTATGTAATTTAGGAAATAAAAGATATTACATACAATCTACATTAAACTTAGATACAAGAGAAAAAACACTTCAAGAAGAAAGACCATTAATGAGTATTAACGATAATTTTAAAAAAATTATCGTAGTAAAAGATAATATAAAACATTGGTTTACTGAAGAAGGAATATTAGTAATAGGTATACAAGAATTCCTATTAGATAAAAATAGTTTAGATTTATAAAAATAAAAGATATGAATTAATAATAATTGTTCATATCTTTTATTAATTGTAATTTCTTATTATTCTTATTTAAAGTATTATTCATCTTTTCTTTTTCTTTTAACATCTTCTTTTGTTTTTCAATTAATTCATTTTCATAATTATTTAATTTTTCCATAATATTTTTAAACTCTATATTATCTTGATATTGTCCAAATTCATAACTATATTCACTCTTTAAAGACCTTATTTGTGATATAGAATCTCCTATCATATAATCAATTAATTCAAAATTATTTAAATTCTCCTTAATAGCATCTGTATATATATCACTAGGAATATATCGTATTCTCTCATCCTTAGTAACCATTTTACGCATATTTCTAAGTGAATTATTAAGCATATATATACCTACTGCAAATAAAGGTATATTCTTAGGATTTTTAATAAGTGGTATAGATAAAACTGATAAAAATAAATTCTTAACATTAGAAAATAAATTACTTATAAAATGATATTTAACATCAACTTTCTTTTCAACTTCAATATTATTAACTAACTTATCTAATCTTTCATATATCTCTTTTTGTTTTTCTAATTTCTTATCTAATTCATTATTAACCTTATTAAACTTACTTAAATCAACTTCCTTAATCTTAATAGTTTTTTTAACTTCTTCTTTTACATTTATATTAGTTTGTTCTATCTTATTTTCAACAGGTTTAACTTCAGGAGCTTTTATCTCTTTAAACTTATTTTCCCTTTGTAATGAAAACTTATCTTCCTTATCTATTTTCTTAAATGCATTAACATTTTGATTAACTATTACAATATCTTTTTTATCTTTATTAACATTTTGTTTTATTTCTTTTTTATCATCTTTTGGTATAACTTCTTTTATATTTGTATTATTATTTAATGGAGTAGTTTTATTTATTTTTTCCTGTTTCATTTCATTTGTAACGCCATTAACAACTTCTTTATTCTTATTTTTATCTTTATCTTTATCTTCTATTTTAACACCTATACTATATGGTACATTTCTTGGAATAGTATATATATTATTATCTATTTT
>CANRCS010000036.1 GCA_947629195.1 uncultured Bacilli bacterium
AATTTTCTTTATTATTTTTTTGTTAGTTAACTTAAAATAAAGACTTTTTTGTAAAAATTTGGTACAATATGTTGCGAAACGGGGTAGTCCTATGGAAGTAACTGAAAAATTAACTAAACAAATTGAAGAAGTAAAATATTTAAGTGTTGAAAATACTGATAGATATCGACCTATTATTAGATACTTTTTTAAGCAATACGAAAAGTTAGAATATTGGCTTTATAAGGAAGATGTTTTTAATGAATTAAAATATAATTTTGAAGATTATACGATTGAGTTATGTGAACAAGATTTATTAAGACTTACTGAATGGGGAAACTTAACTAATATACAAGACAGTTCCAATGTTAAAACTGTAGAAGAATTTAAAAATAGAAAATTTCGTTATCAATTAACAGAATATGCTATTGAAATTGAAAGAATGGTAATGCGTTTAGAAACTTTAAATGTTGAAACAGCATCATTAGAACCAAAATTATTCGAAAAGATGAGAATATTATTTACGCAAATTCAAACATTAGAAGATTTAGAAGATATTAATGCTTGTTTTGAAGAATTAAACGAAACATTCACTAAGTTAAATAACAATTATAAAGATTTTTTAAAAATGTTTAACGAAGCAAAAAGCGAAGAACTAATGAAAAGTGAACAATTTTTAATTTATAAGGATAAAGTTATAGAATATTTAAAAAACTTTATATCAGGTTTTCAGATTAATGAAATAAAAATCAAGAAAATTTTAAGTGAATATCCAAGTGATTTTGAAGATGTTCTTATGTCTAAAATAATGACTTATAAAAGAAACCAACCTATTTTAGAAACTAATTTTGATTTTGATTATTTAGAAGAAGTATTACGAGGTAAGTATAGAAGTATTATTAAATGGTTTACTAATGATAAATATGAAGAAAGTGAATCTGAAAGATTAAAAAAGGGTGTTAATAATATAATTGCAAAAATAACTAAATATGTTATTTCAATTATTGAAGCAAATACAAGCATTAATCGTATGGAAGAATATAGACATATTTTAACTCAATTTTTAAATTGTAAAGATTTAAGTAGTTCAGAAAAATTGGCTACAGTAGTATTTGGAATTGAAAAAGTAAAACATATATCTGGTATTGAAAAAACAACTGATTCTATAAATGTTAATCCAAAGGATAGTGAGCCAACTTTAATTTCTTTAAAAAGTCACAGTAGATTAGTTAGAGAAAAGGCGGTTAAAAATCAAGTCGTATCTAAAGCTGATGCAAAAGAAAAACAGCTAGTTGAAATAATGAAAGAAAAAGAAAAACAAAAAAAATTATTAAAAAAGTATATAGACATGGGTGAAATTTTAATTAAAGATTTAGTTAATATTGAAAGTTATGAGCGTAGATTTATATTATCACTGTTAGCTAATGGTATAAATAAAAATATTAAGAAGAATACAGAATTTGATATCTTATATAAGGTGGAGAAAATTGATGATGAAAAAGTTAAACTAATTTCAATTGATGGAGTACTAACAATGGATAATTTCAAAATCGTATTTGTAGGTGATAAGAATGGAAATTAAAGAAGAATTAGAATTATTATTGAATAACTTTATTATTACTAAAGAAAAGGATAAAGATAGTTACTATAAAATTAAATCTAAAATAAAGAAATTAAGAGAATTTACAACAACTAAATTAGGTTGTGATATTATTATTAATTCTTCATTAATAAAATTAGAAAAAATACCATCTGTTATTGATAATACTTTTAAAATAGAAGATTTTAATTCAACTAAAGATTATGCATTATTTGTTCTTGTAATAATGTTTTTAGAAGACAAAGCAAAAGATGAACAATTTATATTATCAAATTTGACAACTTTTATTTCTAATTTACTAGCAACTATACCAAATAAGGAGTTAATAATAGATTTTAAAGATTATTCTACTAGAAAAAGTTTGGTAGATGTCCTAAAATATACTATTAAATTAGGTGTGATAAAATTAATTGATGGAAATGATAATTTGTTTAAGGAATCCATTGATAATGAGGCATTATATGAAAATACAGGAATCTCTCATTATATAATAAGACAATTTAAAGACGATATCTTTTCATTTAAAGAACCAAGTGATTATTTAAAAATTTCTAATACAGAAGACTCTTTAAGTAAAAAAAGATATTTTACATATAGAAGTTTATTGTTCTATCCTAGTTTTAATTATTCTGATTTTGAACCTGATGTATATAATTATTTTATCAATTATAGAAATCGTATCATAAATGATATAAATTATTTACTAGATGGAGATTTATTAATTTATGATAATATCGCACTTCTAACAACTACTGAAAAAAATTCTCGTTTAACTTTTCCAAACAGTCGTAAAGTAATACATGATATTATACTTTTAGTAAATGATTATATTGTAAATGAAATAGGAAATTTAACTTTGGAAAAATTTGAATTAGAGCAATTATTAATAAAAATACATAGAGATAATAATAAATATTTTAGTAAAGAATATAGAGAAATGGGAGATAATAATTTTTTTAAAATGGTTACAACATCTATGGAAAAATTTAAATTATTAAAGATAGAAGATAATATTTATAAGTTTTCACCAGCAATTTATTTAATAGGTGGTAAATATCCTGATGATGAAAAAGAAGATAATACAAGTTTTGAACAACTTAGTTTAGGAATGGAGGAATAATATGTCAAGATATAAAGTAAATAGAATTGGTTTTGTAAACTTTTGGTTATATGATGAAGAAGATTTCTATTTTTATGATGGGAAACTTTTGCTAAGAGGAGGTAATGGTGCAGGTAAAACTATTACTATGCAATCATTTTTTCCATTAATATTCGACGGGAATAAATCTCCAGAAAGGTTGGATCCATTTGGCTCACGTGATAGAAGAATTGAAAATTACTTATTACCAGAAGATTTTGATGGTAATGAGAATACCGGATATTTATATATGGAGTTTTATAATAAAGAAGAAGAAAAATATATAACAATAGGTATTGGGCTTAGAGCAATTAAAAATAGAAATTGTGAATTTTGGGGATTTGCAATTACAGATAATAGAAGAATAGGAATTGATTTCCTATTGTTTAAGGATAGGGTTTTAAGGATACCATTAACAAAAAAGGAATTACAAACACGTCTTGGTACAGGTGGAGAATTTGTTGATACAATTAAAGATTATAAAAAAATGGTTAACAAATTGTTATTTGGCTTTACTAATGTAGATTTGTATTCTGAATTTATAAATTTAATGATTCAAATACGTTCTCCTAAATTATCCAATTCGACAAGACCAAGTCAATTAACAAGTGTATTATCAACAGTATTAGAACCTCTTAGTGATGATGATTTAAGAATAATGGCCGATTCAATTGATAATATGAATAAATATAAAGAAAAATTAGATGACTTACAAAATGAACAAAAAGCATGTTTCAATTTAAAAAATGCTTACCAAGAATATAATAAATCTATTTTATATAATAAGGGTGAAAATTTCCTAAAGTATAGACAAACACAAAATAATCTTAAAAAAGAAATAAAAGAAAAACAAAATAAACGTGTTGAATTATTAGATGAAATAGAAAAAGAAAGTAACAATATTAAAAATTTAAAATTAGAAAAACAAGAATTAGAACATCGTAAAAGTAAATTGGATGAAACTGATTTAAAAGGTATAAGTAATCAATTAGATGAAATAACTAATATAATAAAAGAATTAGAAAATGATATATCAAATAAAGAAAAGGATTACCAACAAAAGGAAGATATTTTATTTAAAGATGAAAAAAACTTAAAAATAAAAAAAGATGAACTATACAATGTTGAAAAAACTTTTAATGATTTAATAGAGGATTTAACAAGTTATGAAGAAGACATTAATTTTGATGATGCAAAATTCTATTTAGATGATTTAAAAAAAGAAAAATTCGAATTTCAACAAATGACTTCTTATTTGAACACAATGAAAAAACGTTGCGAACTACTAACTAGTTTACAAGATATTGCATACAAATCATATCAAAAAGAAGCTGAAATTGAGATAGAAAAAAATAAATATGCAGAGAGTAGTGATCACTTAAAAGAAATCGAAAAAAATCGTGTTGATGCTTCAAATGCTTTATTAGATTGTGCGAATAATTTTAAGGATATGATAATAAAAGTATCTTTAGAAAACAATATCTTAAAATTAAACCAAGAAAAATTGGATGAAATATATAAAATAATTGATAATCTTGAAAAAGATATGTTTATTAAAATTAAAGATATTTTAAAAAATCAAAGTTATGAAAATATTAATGAAATTCAAATTAATATTTCAAACAATAATATAAAGATTAATGAATATAAATCTAAAATAGAAAAGTTAAATTTAGATTATGAAAATATTGATAATATTTTAATAGAAGATTTATTAGATGATGATACTAAAGAATATTTTAATAATAATAATATTCCATATAAATATTTCTTTGAAACTGTTAAATTTAAAGATAATATAACAGATATTACCAGAAAACAAGTAGAATCTTTCCTACTACAAACAGGTATTTTAACATCATTTGTTGTTAATCAAAAAGTTTTGAATTCAAATATAAAAACTAAGTGTGTAAAAGAAGGAAAATTTGTAAATAATAATTTAACAAGTTATTTGGAAGTACTTGATACTCCATTTAAAGAAAAAATAAATAGAGTTTTACAAAGTATTTCAATTAACGATGATAGTCTAATTAAAATACTTGATAATGGTACATATGAATTTGCCATTATAGAAGGAATGATTGATCCAAATCATCAATTAAGATATATCGGTGAGGATATTAGAAAAAAATATATAGAAAGTGAAAAGAAAAAAATTGATATTGCGATTAACCAATTAACAAAAGAAATTACTAATTTAGAAAATGACAATTATAAATTAAATAATGATATAAAACTTGTAGATGAAGAATTTAATAATTTTGTTTTTCCAAGTGAAATTAATGATTGCTTCGAAAGACTTGCCAAATTAGATTTAGATTTAAAATTTATAAATGAAAATATATCTAGATTAACTGATGTATTAAGAAATAAAACAAATGAATTAAGAATCATTGAAGAAGAATTTAATTCGAAAAGATCGGGATATTATGGTTCAAATAAATATCTTGATATAAGAGAATTGCTAGAGAATACAAATATTTATTTGGAGTTAGCAAATCAGTTATCAGTTTGTTTTAGTGAATATATAACTAAAAGTGATTTTATAAACCACTATAATCAAACTATTCAAAATCTTAATGAGGATTTAGATAATATTAAAGTAGAAATAGAAGAATTATCTTTTAAATTAAATAATTATAATAATAAAAAACAAACTATTGATGATATTTTGAATAGTGATAAATATAAAGATGTGGGTCAAGAATATAAAAGAATAACAGAAAGATTAAATGTTATAAATGAAGAATTACCAATTAAATCTGAAATTGTTATAAAAAATAAGGTAAATTCTGAAAATTTGGAAGCTAATATTAAAAGTTTAGATGAAGAACTTAATAATATTGTAATTTTAAAAGATGTATCATATAAAATTTTTATGGATGAATATAACTTGCATTATATAGATACAGAACCTTTAAAAGAAAATGAATTATATCATTATATAAATTCTCTAAAACCAAATAGTACTAATAGGGATATTTATGAAAAATTTAATGATAGTTTGAATAAATATTCTCAATATCTTATTAATTATGCACCTAAAAATATAAATATTCATTTAGTAGATGAAAATATATATTTAAACTTTACAAATGATGAATCTAAAAAGGATATTATAAATGAAATGTTTGATTCAGCAGTAAGACGTGATATATCATTCAATTACATGGGGAAAAATATTAACCTATTAGAACTTAAAATGTCAATTGATAAATCTATTATAAGTTATCAAGATCTTATTAGTGAAGAAAATAGAAAATTATTTGAAGATCTATTAATTAATAATATCGGATCATCAATTAGAGAAAAAATATGGCAAAGTGAAGAATGGATAAATAAAGTAAAGGGTATAATGGAATCGATGAAAACATCTTCTGGACTTAGTTTTTCATTAAAATGGTCAGGAATAAGTGCTCAAACTGAAGATGAAGTTGATACAAAAGAAATCGTCGAAATATTTAAAAAGGATGCAGAATCGTTAAAACCAGAACATTTGAAAAAAATTACTAACCATTTTAAAAGTAAAATTAGAATGAAAGAAGAATCACTAGAAGAAAGTGATAGAAATTATTTAGAAATTATTAAGGAAGTATTGGATTATCGAAAATGGTTTGAATTTAAACTTTATTTTAAAAGAGGAAATAATGAAAAGAAGGAATTAACAGATAGAGAATTTAATAAAATGAGTGGGGGAGAAAAAGCTATTGCAATGTATATACCATTATTTTCAAGTGTGTATGCTAAATTGAGTAGTGCCTATGACAGTGCTCCGCGTATAATCGCACTTGATGAAGCTTTTGCAGGCGTTGATGATGATAATATAAAAGATGCTTTTCGTATTTTAGAACAATTAGATTTAGATTATGTTCTTACTAGCCAACAACTATGGGGTGATTATGAAACAGTTAAACATTTAGCAATTAGTGAGTTGTATCATTTAGTTGGATCTAAAGTTATTTCGACTATTAAGTATAAATGGGATGGAAAATCAAGGACTATAATAAATGATATCAGCGAATATCAAACTTAAGTTGAAAAAATATTTTGAAGTAGTCGAATTTAAACAGTTGTTAGAACAATTAAAAAGAAAATATATTCAATACGACTCATGCATAGGTACGATTAGTGTTAAACCTGAAACTAATGAAGAAGCAATAAAACTATCAAAGTTCCTAGCTAAAAATATAAAGAAAAACATTAAAACAAATATTAAAATAGTGGATATTCAAAAATCATTAGATGATAGTATATTTGAAGGTGTAAAAGTTGATGATCTTTTATTAATGTTCTATCCTAACATAAAAAGTAATAGGCAAATTCAAATAGAAAAAAATTTATATATTGAAAAATATTTGACAGATTATAAAAAAGTTTATGAACACTCAAATATAAATTCTCTTTTTAACCATAATGAAGCACTAAAAAAAATTAAATATTTTATTTTAAATGATAGGTTGTTATTAGAAAATGTTTTAAAATCATTAGTTCAATTACCTATTTATAAAAATGATAATGAATATTTAGCTATTTTCTCTTCTGTTTCAACTGGTAATCCCCATTATTATGATTTAGATACTCATAATTGCAATGTATTATTACAATTTATATGCTATTTGTTCAATATCAAATTTGAAAACGTAAGAAGTGTAAAAAAAAGTATACTTGAACAAGTTGGTATTTTAATAGATGAAGTTTCAAATTATGTAATTACCTATAATTTAAGTGGAAATGAAATGTTGAATATTTTTAAAAATAATTTAACACCGTTAACAATTAATTTGTCAAATATTAAAAAGATTGAAAATATTGTAATTGAAAATAATGTGTTATTAATTGTTGAAAATCCATCATTTATTAGTAAAATAAATAATAAAAAAATAAATTATTCTGTAATTGTTACTTCTGGGAATTCAAACTTGGTTATATATAAATTATTAGAAAAAATTAAAGGAGCTAAAATATATTTTAATGGGGATTTTGATCCTGAAGGATTACTAATTGCCCAAAATTTTATAGATAAATATCCTAATATAGAATTTATTGGTTATAATGAAAAATATTATCAAAATGGATTATCAGATAATGTAATTAATGAATCTAGGTTAAAAAAATTAAATCATATTTCAGATGAAAACTTAGTTATTATTAAAAAACTTCTTATATCTAACAAGTTATCTTCATATCAGGAAGCAAATTATGATATGTTGTTAGAAGAGATGGAAAGTTATGCTTTATAAAATTAAATATATTAAAAAGAACGTATACATTTATTTAGTACGTTCTTATTTTTCTATTCTTTAACATTATATTTACTACGAAATTATTAGTTGCTTTTGTGGGAATATATATATTTATATTTATCTACCAAAGTAGAAAATATAATATGAAATAGTGAAAAACTATCTTAAAACTAAGTAATTAATTCTAATCAAAAATACTAAAATTATTTAATTTACTGTAATTCTTTAATAATCTTTGAAAAATATTTTTCTAAATCAATAAATAACTCCTCAAAAAAATTAGAAAACGGATTGTAACAATTTAATGGAGTATTATACATTATCATCATAGCAAAACAATCTGCAAATACTTCTAAGGCATCAGGATTGTCTGGAGTTAAGCCCTCAAAGTAATCTCCGCCAATATCTTCAAAAAATGATTTTGGAACTTCTCTACTCTTTTTTGTGGCTATCCAACAAATAATATGTCCTAGTTCATGTAGAAAAACATATATTGGATTGATACGACCTTCTTTATATTCTTCATTATTTTTCATATAAAAGCAGAAGATCATAAAATATTCAAAATTTTTTGAATGCGTTGTAGCAGAGTTTACATATTTGTGAGAATTATTTAGAATTAAAATATTTAATGTAATCTTTTCTAAAATATTTTCAAATTCTGGCATTTTTTTAATTATGGTTTTGAAAATTAAGTCTATATCTTTTTTTGTTATTCTCTTAGTTTCATGTACATCCATAACAGGATTTAAAAATTCTAATAAATCATCTATAATATTATCGAAATTTTCTATGTTTATTATTGAAAAATAATCCAATATCAATTTTTTGAATGCCTCATTTTTATAATATATTTGGTATTTTTCTTTTGGTTTAAAAAAATTAGAAATTGAGTTGATATAACTTAGTTCATTTAGTCTTTCTAAATATTTTTTTCTTTGTTTTTTATCAAGTTTATAATAATTGAGTTT
>CANRCS010000037.1 GCA_947629195.1 uncultured Bacilli bacterium
TAGATACACACATGATGAAAAATACAGAATGGGGAGCGGTAGCGTACCTTTCACAAAGTAAGTACGGAAAGAATGGAAATGATAATTATATGGATGCAGATAAAGAAATATATAAAAATGATAGTAAAGGTTATTATACAGGAAGAAGTAATGGACAACCCCCAGCAAGTGGAAGCAGTACTAACGGAACGTATTCATATAATGGAAAAAGTTGTGATACAATTGATGATACTACAAACGAATGTACAGGAACAAAAGATTTATTAAAAGGAACAGGAGCAAGTACAACAGGGACAATATATGGTATATATGACATGAGTGGAGGATCAGATGAACTTACAATGGGCAACTGGGCAGGAACAACAAAAAGTGATGGCTTCACAAAATTTCCAGAGCAAAAGTATTGGGACACATACACAGGTATAAGTTCGTCAGATGTAACAAGTGCAAAAGCAATAAAAGGGGATGCAACATATGAAACGATGAAGTGGTTTTCTGATGGCGCTGGCTTTGTGTACTCTAACAACCCTTGGTTCAGGCGCGGGTACAACTCCTCTTCTGCGGGTACTGGAGGTGTTTTCTACTTCAACTTCGCCACTTTTGGTAGCACTAACCCTCACTATTCGTTTCGCAGCGTTTTGGTTATATAATATCCACATAGACACAATTATATAAGCAATGGATGTTGAATAAATCCAAAAAGTAAGACTTCAGGACAAAAGAGCGTGTCAAGTATAGTGTGTAAATTTTTTAAGAATATTTAAAAATTTATAATAGTTATAATAAATACTAATATCAAAAAAGGTTTATAAAGATTTACTTTTAAAAAGTTAATCAAAGTATGGTATTATAGTTATATATAAGGAGAATTGGATTATGTATGATAATAAAGTTTCTGTGATAAATAATGAGTATGATTATTCTAATATTTTACCTACTATTGAAATGGTGTCATATTTGGTTAACTATTGTGAAAGCATTTATAAACAATTTTTAAAATTAAAAGAAGATGATGAAGAAAAAAATAAGCAATTTAAACCAGAGTTTAAAAATTATATGTATAAAAATGCATATAAAGATTGTTTTGAAGTGCGTATAGTAGAAAAAACATATAACAATATAACTTGTAAAGATTTTGAAACTTTTAAAACTGCAATTAAAGATGGAAATGTAAAAAATGTAGATAAATTATTAATTAGTTTAGATTTAAGTTATAAAAGAGGTATTGGAAATGATTTAACTGATTATGATAATTCATTTGATATTATATTTAAACCATATGAAATAAAATTTGCTAGAAAATCAAATCATAATGAAGAAAATATGAATAGTATTGAAAATTCAATTAATGAAATATTAAAGAAATTTCCAATTGCTAATAGTATATTTTGTACTAAATAAATTGGAGTTGATATAAATGTATAATGATAAATTAAAAGTTGCTAATAAGATAATAACTGATACAGATTTAATTGATATATTTAATAAGATGTGGGAAGAATTAGAAAAATATAATAAGATATGTAAACAAGAAGAACAAAGAAATATGGTATATGAAAGACCATATCAAACTTGGACAGCAGAAAATTTTTCTGGGACACTAAAGTTTACAGTTAATTTTGATGATAATACAAATATAACTTTTGATAACTATAATAATTTTTTAAGTATATTTAATAATAGAATATATGACATAAAAAGTATATATGTTTATTATAGTTATCATTATTCAGTACAATATCCTAATACTCCTAGTAAATATTATTCACAATCAATTAATATGTCAATTTATGAAGAAAAGATGGATGTTGAAGTTTCTTTAAGTAGTGAAGATAAAAAGATGGATGAAGTATATAATTTAATAAAACAGAAAATTCTTACTGCAAGAGAAAAATATGATAGAGTAATAAAGAAAAAAAATATAATTATTACTAAAATCTGTTTTGGTATAGGTCTTATACCATCATTAATATTAGTATCACTATTATTAATTGTACCAACAGTTAGAGAAGTTTTTTCAAATGGTTATGTTCTATATCCTATTTGTGTTATTATTTTTGGATATATAATAGGTTCTATTTTTACTAGTAAAGTTTCTTCTTTATATTCAACTATTATAACAGATAAAAAATATTCACATTATGATACTGACAGGGGTAAAAGTGTCTATAAAGATGATATTGATGCATTTATGTCAAAAGGGGAAATATTAATTGGCAAGAAAACAGATAATTTGAAGAAAAGAGAACAAATAGAAGAAATGGAGAAGAAATATTCTAAATTTATTCCATACGAATTAGGAGTTTTATTAATATTATCAATAATTGTTATATTCTTATAGGGAGCGATTTATATGAAGTTATTTGCTTTATTAAAAGAAGAATGGAAATACATGAGAGAAGATAAAGGCAAGATAGTATGTGCAGTAACACTCACATTACTTGCTTCTTTATTCGGTATTTTATATGGTTATTTAATAGGACAAGCAACACAAACGATTATTGAAAAAAATATGAAAATGACTCTAATATATTTAGGACTATATGCTTTTATAAGTATTTTTTGTCATTTCGTATTAAGAAGAATAAGTTCTATATTATTTAATAAAATTAGAGCTAATTTAACTAGAAGAATTGGAACAGGTATTTATTATAAGACTCTACTTTTACCAGCAAAAGCATTTGAAGAAAAGAAGTCTGGTGGAATTGTAAATAGAATTGTTAATGATACATCAACTGTTACAGATTTATTAAATGCCTTACTTAATATGGCAATTAGGGTTATTACTTGTTTTATAATATATATTTATATATGGATACAATCGTGGATTGTTGCTTCTGAGATACTTATATTTGTAATAATTACATTTTTTATATCAAGATATTTTAGAGTTAAAATTAAAAATGAAAATAAAATAATTCAAAAAGAAATTGATAAGTGTATTTTAGATGTTAACCAAGGTGTTCTTGGAATAAGAGAAATTAAAGCATTAGGTAATAGAAATATTGTATATGATAATTTTTCAAAACTTGTAAATAATGCATTTGACCACAAAGAAGAATTAGGTAAATATGAAATAAATTACAATGAGTCAATAGCATCCTTAAACGGTTTTTTTGAAACTTTAGTTTTTTTAACTTGTGGACTTCTTATATTTTTTAATATGAGTACAATATCATTTTTTATGGCTATGACATATTATGTATATCAATTTATATATTTATCAGAAACTTTTACAAGTATGAGTACATCATATCAAAAAGTAATTGTATCAATGGAAAGAATAAACGAAATATTAGATAATAAATTATATGATGATGAAAAATTTGGTTTAATTAATAAAAAAGAAATAAATGGTGAGATAGAATTTAGGGATGTAGATTTTGGCTATGAAAAAGATAGATTAATGTTAAAAGACTTTAATTTGAAAATTCCTGCAAATAAGAAGATTGCAATTGTAGGAAAAAGTGGACAAGGTAAAACTACGTTATTTAATTTATTGCTTAGATTATTTGATCCAATACAAGGTGAAATATTAATTGATAATATTAATATAAAGGATTTTACAGAAGAAAATTTAAGAAAGCATATATCTATAATTAGACAAGATCCATATATATTTAATAAAACAATATTGGAAAATTTTAGATTAGTTAATCCTAATATTACTTTAAAAGATGTTAGAAAATATTGTATGGAAGCTTCAATTGATGATTATATAATGTCACTTCCTGAAAAATATAACACAGTTATAGGTGAAGGTGGAGTTAATTTATCTGGAGGGCAAAAGCAGAGATTAGCAATTGCACGTTCACTGATGAAAGAAAGTAAAATTATTTTATTTGATGAAGCTACAAGCGCTTTAGATAATGAAAGTCAAGAGTGTATAAAGCAAACAATAGATAAGTTATCTAAAAATCATACAATTGTTATAATCGCGCATAGACTATCGACAATAAAAGATGCAGACAAAATATATTTGATTGATGATGGAAAAATAGTTGCGAGTGGTAAACACGATTATTTGATGAAAAATAATAAGATGTATAAAAAATTATATAATCCAGAACAACTTGAAATAAATGTGTAAACTTACATTTTATAGATTTAAAATAGTAGATTCTAATTAATAAGTATGATAATATATATGTTGAAAAGGAGTTAGAGAAAATGGATAAAAAGGAATACTTAACAGAAGAAAACTATCAAAAAGGTAAGAAAAAAATTACTAGGATTTCATTAATAATTTTAATTGTTGGAGTAATAATTGGTGTAGGATTAATAACATCTGGGCTAATATTATCTAGTAATGCAAAAAAAGTTAATGAGCAACGTTATAATGAGGCATATAAAAAATCACAAGAAAATGCTGCTAAAGCACAAGATAGAATAGATGAAATTGAAAAAGAAAAAAATGAATTGAAATCTAAAATTAATGAAAAACAATCTGAATGTGATTCATTAAAAATGAGTGATGATGACTGGTTTAATAAAATGTCTAAATGTGAAAGAGAATCACAAGATTTATCTGTACAATTATCATCATTGGACAGTGAAGAATTTAATTTAAAAAATGGTGATTATACTGTTTTTTATGATGCTATTTCTTCTTACAAATATATACCATTATATATGATTGGCGGATTTATTATAATTGCAAGTTGTATGATTTCAGGTGTAATATATATATTTGCTAAGCGTAGAGAAATTTTGGCGTTTAGTACTCAACAAGTAATGCCTGTTGCTCAAGAAGGAATTGAAAAAATGGCACCGACAGTAGGAAATGCCGTAGGAGAAGTTGCTAAGGGAATTACAAAAGGTATTAAAGAAGGTTTAAATGATGATGAAAATAAGTGATAAAGTTCACTTATTTTTACTTATATAAATATTCTAATTTAAATCATTATCATATTTTAACTATTTTAATAAATTTATGATATAATTTAATGTAGTAAGTAGGTGATATAAATGTCTAAAAATGGAATTTTAAAATTTGAAGAATTAGAAGAAAAAGTAAAATTATATATTACTAATGAGGATGAGTTAGAACTAATTAGAAAGGCGTATGATTATGCTAAGGAAGCACATGAAGGTACATTAAGAAAAAGTGGACAACCATATATTGAACATCCACTTAACGTAGCGTATATTCTTACGACAATTTATGCAGATTCAGCAACTATTTGTGCGGCACTTCTTCATGATACTATTGAAGACACTTATGTTACAATAGATGATATTACTAAAATTTTTGGACCTGAAATCGCACTATTAGTAAATGGAGTTACTAAAATTAATAAAATAAACTTTTCAACTGAAAATGAGGCAACTATTGCTTATCATAGAAAAATATTTGTAGGATTATCTGAAGATGTAAGAGTTATTATATTAAAACTTGCAGATAGGCTTCACAATATGAGAACATTATGGGCATTATCAGAAGAAAGGCAAAAAAATAATGCACGTGAAACGCTAGATATTTTAACTCCAATCGCACATAGGCTAGGTATACACAAACTAAAAAGTGAATTAGAAGATTTATCTTTAAGATATTTAAAACCTGATGCATTTTACTCTATTGTAGAAAAACTTAACCAAACAAAATTAGAACGTGACCAAACTGTTCAAGATATGTTAAACGAAGTATCTAAACTTTTGAATGAACATGATATCAAGCACGAAATAAAGGGAAGAGCAAAATCAATTTATAGTATTTATAAAAAACTAGATAAAGGTAAACAATTTAATGATATTTTTGACTTATTAGCTCTTAGAATATTAGTTGATACTGAACAAGAGTGTTATGTTGCTTTAGGACTTATTCACTCTAAATATAGACCTATACCAAAAAGATTTAAAGATTATATTGCTAGACCAAAAACTAATATGTATCAATCTTTACACACAACAGTATTTGGAATAGATGGTTATTTATTTGAAATTCAAATAAGAACACATGCTATGGATCAAATTGCAGAGTATGGTATAGCTTCACACTGGTCTTATAAAGAGAATACTGATGCTAGTAAAAGTATGCAAAATGATATGGAACAAAAGTTGCAATTCTTTAGAAGCATTATTGAACTACAAGAAGAAAATACAAGCGAAGAAGAATTTGTTAATACTGTAAAAAGTGAAATATTAAAATCAAATATTTATGTATTTACACCAAAAGGTGATGTATTAGAACTTCCACGTGGTTCAACGCCAATAGACTTTGCATATAAAGTTCATACAGAAGTTGGAGATAGAATGGTAGGAGCAATTGTAAATGGTTCAATTGTACCATTAGATTATGAACTTAAAAGCAATGATATAGTAAAAATAAATACAAGTAAGACATCTATTGGGCCAAATAAAGAGTGGCTTAATATTGCTAAAACAAATCAAGCAAAAAATAAAATAAAATCGTTCTTTTTTAAAAAAGATAAAATAGAATATATAAATAAGGGTAATGATTTATTACATAAAGAACTTAGAAAAAGAAAATTAGTATTTAATGAAATATTAAATGACAATAATCTAGATAAATTATTTGAAATATTAAAACTTAAAAATATTGATGACTTATATTTTAATATAGGAATTGGTAAGTATACAGCAGGTCATGTTGTAAACCAATTGACTGATAGTTTAAAACCTAAAGAAGAATACGTATTAGAAAAAGTATTACCAAAAGAACAAAAACCAATTAATCTTAAAAATGATATAATAGTTGATGGAATTGATGACATAAAGGTAAATTTAGCATCTTGTTGTAAACCTATAAAAGGTGATGATATCATAGGATATATTACAAAAGGAAATGGTATTAGTGTTCATAGAACTATATGTCATAATATATATGATGTAGATGAAAGATTAATAAGTGTCAAATGGAATGATAATATAAATAAAAAATATCCTACAACTATAACTATACATTCAGAAATTACTAAAAACCCATTATTGGATGTAATCACAAAAGCAGCTAATAACAATATTAATGTAGAAAATATTAATACCGTTAGTAAATCAAATATTACTGTATATGAAATAACTATATTAGTAAGTGATACAGAAACATTAGATAAATTTATTAATGATTTATATAATTTAAAATTTGTTAAAAGAGTAGAAAGGATTATAAAATAATGAGAGCAATTGTACAAAGAGTTACATCTTCAAGTGTTTCTGTAAATAATAAGGTTGTTGGAAAAATTGAAAATGGTCTTATGGTTTTAGTAGGATTTACTAATAATGATACTCTAAAAGATATCGAATACATTGTAAAAAAAATAGTTAATCTTAGAATATTTGATGATGAAAATGGTATTATGAATAAAAGTGTATTAGATGTGGGTGGAAAAATCTTATCTATTTCTCAATTTACTTTATACGCAGATACTAAAAAGGGAAATAGACCTAGTTACATCAATGCATTAAATAGAAATGAGGCTAAGATATTATATGATACATTTAATGAGCAACTTTCAAAATATATAGATGTTCAAACTGGAATGTTTGGTGAAGAGATGATGGTTAGTCTAGTCAATGATGGGCCAATAACAATAATTTTAGATAGCGAGGTTATGAAAAATGACAAATAAAAAAGTTAATTTTAAATTAGTAAATATTGTCTTAGTTGCTTTATTAATTTTAATATTAGTTTTCACAAGTAATTTTTGGATATGGTGGGGAACTAAACTATTTGGAATATTATTACCATTTGTAATTGCCTTTGCTTTTGCATATGTTTTCTATCCATTTTCAAAATATATGCAAGATAATGGGATACCTAAGTTTTTAGCAATCACTATAATTGTTTTGATTGTTTTGGGATTTATTGGATTAGTTATTTATTTATTAGTTCCATTAGTATATGATCAAACTGTAAACTTAATTTCAAGTGCGATTAAATTTATACAAGAATTATCAACTAAATATCATATAGATTTACATTATATACAAAATAGTTTTTCAAATGCAAATAAAATAGTATTGGATTTAGGTAAATTTATTTCAGATAGTGCATTTAGTGCGATAAAAGTTATTACTTCTATTGCTACTAATACAGTAATTGCATTTTTTGGTGGTATTTATTTTCTATCTGATATGGATAATATTAGAAATGGAATTAAAGAATTTTTATCTACTAAAAGTAAAAAAACATATAATTATGTAAAAAGTCTAGATAATGAAATGAAAAACTATTGTATAGGATTTATGAAAAATATATTTATACAATTAATAGAATATACACTTGTATTTTATTTAATAGGACATCCATATTTCTTAATATTAGGTATACTTGCTTCATTCTCAACGATAATTCCATATTTTGGTGGAATATTTACTAATATTATCGCTCTTATAACCGCACTTTTAGTAAGTCCAAAACTATTTGTACTTACACTTATAGTCGCAATTATATTACCTAATATAGATGGATATTTCTGGTCACCAAGAATATATGGTAAAACAAATGGTATACATCCAATTACAACAATATTTAGTGTATTTGCAGGTGGAGCACTATTTGGAGTAATAGGAATTATTATTGCCCTACCACTTACTATAATTTTAACTCAAACATATAAGTTTTATATTAATGATAAAAAAAAGAAAGTAAAAACTGCTTAGTTTTTAGATGAGGTTTATTATGTCAGATAAAAAAATTTTAATTATAAGAATACTTATCACTTTTATACTTACATTGTTACTTTATTATTTTATGTTACCACCAATCAATCCAACTTCTTTTGATTTATATTTGTTTATCCTATTTATAATTATTATTTATTATTTAACAGGAGTTATTAAATCATTTAATTTACAAACAATGATTACTAATAGAAGAATAAGTATAACAAAAATGACA
>CANRCS010000038.1 GCA_947629195.1 uncultured Bacilli bacterium
TGTTAAAAAAATTTCTAAACTCACAAAAAATGAAATTGCTAAATTTATTGATGAATGTGAATGTTCTAACAAACAAAAAAATCAAATTTTAAAGGAATTAAAATCATTTTTTAATTATCTTATAATGGAAGAAATATTAATTGCATCACCTGTTACAAATATTAAAAAATATAAAGTAGAAAAAGAGGAAATGAAATATTGGACTCCCGAACAACTAAAAAAAGTTATTGATACATTAAATGAAGATTGTAATTCTGGAACTTTAAATATTAAAAAAAATGCAAGTTTAGTAAAAACATTTATTATGATATCCTTTTCACTAGGAGATAGAGTTGGTGAAACAAGAGCACTAACTTATGATTGCTTCAACAAAGATTTATTAACCGTAAATATTAATCATTCAATAAACTATGATAGAAATAGCAATGACTTTTTATCAAACACAAAAAATTATAATTCACAAAGAAAAATTGAAATAACAGAAAAACTTATTAATGTTATTGATGATTATAAATCTTTTTTGACTGATTCTTTAAATATACCAGTAAAAGATAGTGATATTATATTTTTTAATTATTCTACTAATAAACCATATAGTGATGATATTTTAAGGAAGAAGTTTAATTATTATTGTGAAAAAGCTAATGTTCCAAGAATAAGAATGTATGACTTAAGACACACATATGTTGCTACTATGATGGCTGAGGGTAAAGAACTATATCATATTAGTAGAAGAGTTGGACATGCAAGTTATTCTACAACAGTAAATAAATATGGACATCTTTCTACTAAAATTAGAAAAGAAATTGCTGAGATCACCGATAAATATATTTAATATAATTAAATTTCGGAGTAATTTTCGGAGTAAAAAAAATAAAAACCCTTATATTATAAGAGTTTATAATCAATAAATGGTGTCCTAGAAGGGATTCGAACCCCTGACCGTGCGCTTAGAAGGCGCATGCTCTATCCAGCTGAGCTACTAGGACATCAACTAAAATAGATTATACAACAAATTTTATAATTGTTCAATAACTTTTAATTAATTTAATTTTAATCTGAATTCTAAAAGTAAATACAACTTTTTAAATTGAGCTGTATTTACTTTTAGAATTCACCATTTAATCTTAATAACACAAAAATTAGAATAGATTTTATAACCTATTCTAATCAAATTCACCGGCTACGCTCTTTGTAATTTCTACATCATTAACAATATAAATAACTTCATCAACATCATAATTGTCCATCATAGATAATGATATTGTATATTCTACTTCTTCCAATATATTCATTTTATCAATATCATCAATCAAATAATTATTAAACTCTAACTTCATTTGTCTATCTTTTATTTCATAATCTAAAAGTTTAGTATTTGAATTTAAAAAACTCATTAAATTATTTTGATATGTGGGAGTACTAGATAATTCTTCAATAATAATTTTAACTTTATCTTCTTTATTATTTATAAATTTTGTAACAGGAACATAATAAAAATTATCATTATATTTATTAATATAATAAACTGTTACCGGAACTATATTATCAAGATTAGTTATATTATAAACTTTATTTGCCCCAAAACTTCTATCTATTATATCTGGTAAAAACTTTTTGCTTTTTGGTAATTCGCTTAACATTTCACCTTCTACATAAATGATAATACCCTTTACTTCCTTAATACTAGTAAGTGTATAACATATTGATTCCACCATTTTTTCTTCTAATTCTTTACTTATTTCCAATATATCTTTTGAGAAATCAACTTTTAATACTCCATTATCAAATGTAACATTTAAAATTTTAGTATCCACAGGTATAATTGCTTTAAAACCATTAGGAATAGTACTTTCTTTTTTTTCTCCAATTATTAATGTTTCTAATAATTCTCTTGCTTTTTCTTCTATAGATTTATCATTATCTACTAAAGAAATTGTAGTACGAGCAACATAATTATTGCTATCTAATAAATATATTTCATGATTATTTTGAGTATCTAAATTTGTGTATTGTTCTGTTTGTTCTATTTTTAAATCTTTAGTATTATTAGGTAATAAATAAATCATAAATAATACTAAAATGGTAAAAGAAGATAATATTATTTTTCTAATTGATATTCTTTTCAACATGATTTCCACCCCTAGATAATTATATGCATTCAAAATTAAAAAAAGTCGCTTAAAAGCGGCTTATTTTAAATTTTGAGTTCCCCAAGTTTTAATAATTCCACTACTGCTTGTGCTCTTCCTTTTACTCCTAATTTTTGCATTGCATTTGATATATGATTTCTAACTGTTTTTTCACTTATAGATAATGTTTCTGCAATATCTTTTGTTGTTTTATTTTTTACTAATAGTTCAAAAACTTCTTTTTCTCTTTTCGTTAATATTTCCTTACGCATCATTTCCCTCACTTTCCTATAATTTGAGGTGGTTTATATTTTTGCTCATAATATTGTATGTGATACTAATTTATAAGTGAGTGATGATACCCCAAAAAAACTAACTTAATTTGTTAGTTTTGAAATTTTACAGATATATACATTTTTGTATCGAACTCTTCTTGGACACTTCTCATAATGTTATTAGCAAGTTCAACATTGTGTTCTTTATCCGAGATTACTACTCTAACTTGATTTCCGTCATCTATTTTAACAAACGAATCTAGTCCGAATTTTTCTTTTATCTTATTTTCTACAATTTGTTCTTTACCTTTTATTGAATTTAAATCTTTAATTTTTTCAAATGCATTATTTTTATCTTCTACACTTGCTTCACCATTATTCAAAATTGCATTTAATTCATCAATTTCCTCTGCTCTTTTTTCTTCTGCTTCCACTCTTAATGCAGTAATAATTTCACTTTCTTCAACAGTAACACTTGCTTTTTCAGTATTATTTTCATCTGTCTGTTTTGAATTATTAGTAATTAATAGTTCATTTGGCATAGTAATATAATATACACTTAGTACAAGTATTAGACTGAAAAGTGTTAAAAACCATATACTTTGTTTGTTAATCATATATATCCCTCGCTTCAATAAAGTATATTATGATTAACATAAAATATTACAAAAATTAAATAAATGGTATAAAATCAAAGAAAGAATCTGCTACAAATAATCCAACAGTAATAATTACAACAACAAGTATAAATATTAATACTTTTATAAGTTTATTATTAGAATTTACACTATCTTCTAAATCTTTCATACCCATAAAATCTCTTTTAGTAAATGTAAATGAATCAGAATAAAAATCTCTTTCAGCTTCATTTCTATCATATACTTGTTGATTAGTTTGAGATTGAACTTCTAATTTTTTTAAACTTTCTTGTAAATCTTTACCTAATTCATCTGCACCCTTAATAACAGTTGTATCTTCTGATTTTAAATCTGATAATAATTCGTTATCATCTTCTTTTTGTATAGGTAAATCTTCTTTATGAGTAATTGTATTTATCAAATCTTCTAAATCTTCTATTTTAGTTTCATCATTAATATTTCTTTCTTTACTTTTGACATCTAATTTACTTAATATATCATATTGTGTATTTTTAAGTTTTCTTACCTTATCTTTATCTGGAATATTAGCATCTCTTTTTTCTTTTACTTTTTGTAATAGGGTATTAATATCATAATCTTTCTCTTCTATTGTTTCTTCTACTTGCTCTACATCATCAATATCAAACTTTTTATCATTAAGCATATTTCTATATGAACGTGCACGTTGATAATCTTCTCTATTCTTAATAATATCTTTAATTTTAGTTATATCTACTTCATTGCTAGTATCTATTACTGTTTCATTTGAAGAATAAATATTATAATCTTTTTTCTTATATAATTCTTGATTTTTAGCAGTTCTTTCTGAAACTTCAGTAGTAGTATCATTAGTTGTATCGTGATTATAATATCTTTCCATTCTACTTTGCATAAGAACACCCTCTTACTATACACAAAAATAATACCATACTTTTGTCAAAAATAAAACATTTATGTAGATTTTTGTTGATTTTTTATATATTAATTTATATAATTAGTAATAAGGGAGATGAATAAAGTGGTTAAAGTATCTGATAGTTCATGCATCGGATGTGGAGCATGTCAAGCCCTTGTTGGTGAAGTTTTTGATATAAATGATGATGGATATGCATACGTAAGAGAAGATGCAAACATCGAAAAATATGAAGAAGAAATAAATGACGCTATTGAAAATTGCCCAACAGGTGCGATTAGTAAAGAAGACTAATAATAGAGATGTTAAAATTTTTAGCATCCCTATTTTAATTTGTATTATCGATTCTTCTTTTGTACTTAACTCCATCTACTTTTTTTGAAAATGATTTTAAGTTTTCCCTTGTTGTATATATTAATATTTTATCTATTTTAACACCATAAACATTAACATTATTTATATCTTCATCATATTTGTATTCATCTAATTTTTTAATATAAAATTCTACAAAATCATTTATATTATCAAAACTATATTCTTTTAATTCTTCAATTAATTCTTCATTATATTTTGGATTAGGTGTCGTATAAATTTTAGTAATTGAAAAATCTTTATTGTCAAACTTGTTTATTATATTATCAAAATTTTTCGTTGTAAGAGTATTAAATTCCACATAATAATAATCAAACTTTTGAGTTTTTTCATTTTTCTCTTCTTCAAATACAGGCTTTGTATTTTCATCTTTACTTATAAATACAAAATAACTAAAAATTAATATAGACATAAAAATAATACTAAAAATAATGTTCTTCTTTTTTGTCATGTTTCATCACCATTTTTAGTATTATCAAAAACATATTTTATATTTATAAATTTAAAAGCAAAGTAAATTACTTAAATTTTTTTACTTTGCTTTTTCCATTTTTTTCTTTTTCTAATAATGAAGGCAAGTTTCTTTCTATTTTTTCAAAAGCTTTTTTTGCATCTTCATATTCTTCAGAAACTTCTTCATACTTAATTTTTATTGTATCAAGGTTTTTAATTGCAGAATTATATCTTAATAATGCTTCTTTATATTCTTCAAATAATTTTATAGTGTTATCTCTTTTTATTGTATTTTCATTTACTTTATTTGGCATAATATCCTTTATAAAGTATATATTTAAAAATCTATACATATTTGTATCATTAAAATTATCAACAAAATCTTGTTTATTATTGTCAAATTGAATACCTGCTACTATTATATCCTTGGATAAAACTATATCATTTTTTTCATCTACTAACCATTTTACTTTTGATACTTCCACCCATACGTAGTCATCATCAACATACATTATATCATTTGATAACGTTCTATTAAGACTATTAATATTTGCTTTAACTCTTACATATTTTTTATCATCAAATTTATATTCTATATGTTCTTGTGGTAGAAAGTGTTCAAAATATTCATCATATTTTCTTGAATCAGTCGTATATGTTTTATTAGTTTTAATTAATTTATTATTTTCATATAATTCTTCTAATTTATCTTGTAATTCTTTATTTACTGCTTGTTGTGGATATTCTCCATATTCTATTTCTCTTACTCCATCTTCATTTACTATTTCATTTGAAATATCATTTTTGATTTTTGAGTAAGATACGACAGGACGTATTCCCTCTTCACGATACTTGTAATTATAAATACCATTTCTCGTATATGAATTAATAAGAAATATACTATCATAATCAATTATTGTTTTAGTAACATACCATCCCGTATTATGTTCTTTATTATTAACATCATAACACTTATGTACTGTGCCACCAAGCAATATAGCAAAATCTGTTATCTTTGCACTATAACCTATTTTATTAAATATATCTAATTTTTTCTCTCCAAAAATTTGTTCTTTTTCTAATAATGTTACTTCATTCATAAATATCTCCCCCTTTGAATGCCGTTTATTCTAACACAAACCAATCATGCTGTCATTTTTTAGAAAGGTTAATCTAATATCGATAGTTTTTTAATTTTTAAATTGTTATTTTTTCCTGTTCCAAGTTCTATTTCTGGTTTAACTGTTTTTCCGTGGTAATCACTTCCACCACTTACAAGTAAATCTAAATCTTTAGCCATTTTTAGATATTTCCTTTTTTCTTCTTCTGTATATGAACTATGATACACTTCTATTCCTTTAAGACCACATTTTTTCATATTTTTTAAAAGTTCTAATAATTCTTTATCATCTTTTTTTAATGTATTTGGATGAGCAAGTACTGGAAGCCCAGATGCATGTGTAATTAAGTCGATACATTCTTTATATGAAAGACTATCACTATTATTTCTTATTTTTTCGTATGCTTCAATCAAATACTTATCGAATGCTTCTTTTACACTATTTACATAACCATATTTTATACATAGTTTAGCAATATCAGGTCTTCCAATATTTCCAATTTTACAAATTAATTTTTGTATATCTTCTGTTTCAAATACAATGTTGTAATCTTTTTTTATTTGATGTAATAAAGAAATAATATGATAAATACTATTATTTTTAAGTTCTTTAATTTTATTATTTAATTCTTTATTATTTACATCTATATAATAACCTAATATATGCATAGTTCCTTTATATGTTTTAGCCTTTAATTCTATTCCAGGTATTATATTTATTCTTTTATCATTTAAGAAGTGTGAACTTATATTTTTATATGCACCTATATTATCGTGATCTGTAATTGATATAGTTTTTATATTCTTTTTAATACATTCATTTATCAATTCATCAGGAGTTAATTCTCCATCTGAATATATACTATGCATGTGTAAATCTATTAACTTTTCCATTTTTACACTCTCCTTTTAAGTGTTAAAATCTTTCCTTCTTCTGCAACATCTACATTTTCAAAAACTTCTTTTGCTTCTTCTAAATATTTTTGTTTATCAATTGTAGGATAGAAGTGTGTTAATACAAGTTTCTTAACATTTGCCTTTTTTGCAATTTTAGCAGCTTCATAGGCATATAGATGATTATTACCAATTCTTGTTTGCCCTTTTAAAAATGTAGACTCACATATTAATATATCTGAATTTTTAGCAAAACTTTCTAGTGAATTACCAATGTATCCTGTATCTCCAGAATAAACTAATGTACCATCCATGCTTTCTAATTTTGTAGAGTATGTATCTATTTGATGTGGATTTCTAGAAAAAGTGACATATATATTTCCTATTTCTAATTTAGTCATACTTGAATATCCATAAAACTCCATATATTTTTCTTCACCATAATTCATTAAATAATTATAATCTGGTGAAGTAGATAAATAATCTGCTGGTAAATAAACTTTAATTCTATTATTTAAAAGTCCAATATTATGATTAATATAAGAGTCATATCCAATTGATAATAATTCTCCATAATGATCTTTGTGTAAATGACTTATTATAATTGTTAAATTGTTTAAATCTTCAGGTTCTAGAAGTCTTGATGAACCATTTCCAAAATCTAATATAATATTATTTTCTCCACTTTTTATTAGATTACTAATACAGTTTCTATCTTTGTAACATCTTGGAGATGAACTTCCTAAAAACTTAATTTCCATCATATCACCTTTACCTTTTGTTTTCTATTCTTTAATTTATACATTTCTTCTTTAACAATAGGATTAACATACAAACTAATATCTTTATTTAAACTAAATACTTCTCTAACAATACTTGATGATGTAAATTGATACTTATTATCTGCAAATAAACATACTGTATTGATTTCGTTATTACTAATTTGTTTATTTACACTTGCAAGACCTATTTCATAATCAAAATCACTAAGACTTCTAAGACCTCTAATAATTGCTTTACACTCATGTAAAAGTGCGATGTCAACTGCTGCTCCACTACCACTAACAACTTTAATATTTTCATAATTTTGATATATTTTTTCGATTATTTTTAATCTCTCATCTAAAGTGAAAAATGAATTTTTTTTATTTGAGTTTTGTAATACTGCAATTATTACTTCATCAAATAAATCACTTGCTTGTTTTACTATACTCATATGTCCTAACGTAATAGGATCAAAACTACCTGGATATAATACTTTTGTCATAAATATCACGCACCTTTACTTTTGTTTTTTCAATATCTATATTATTAATAACATAATTAAAATTACTTGAATTAAAATTAATACTAGATTTTTCTCTTTCTTCAAATTTTTCTTTTGTAATATTATCTCTTTTAAGAACTCTATTCATTCTAACTTCATATGGTGCATCAACAAGAATTCTTATATCACTTTGATTAAAATACTTTGTTTTTGGTAATAATAGATAATCTAATATAATAATCTTATTGAGATTTTTAGTTATTATTTCATCTATCATCTTTTCCATTGAACTCCAAGTAATACTCTCTAATATTTTCATTTTATCTTTGGAATTAAATACAATTTTACCCAAATTTTTTCTATTAACAACACCATCTTCTATTATTTCATTACCAAATGATAAAACTAAGTTTTTTATAACATCACTCATAGTTAAAACTTTATGTGCAATTTTATCAATATCTATAAAAATTATTTTATCAGAGTAAGATTTTAATAATGATGAAATATAACTTTTTCCACTGCCACTTTTACCAACTATTGAAATAAGCATAATTATCGCCTACTAATTGAATTATATTACATACAATGATATAATTAAAATACATATTTGTTATATGAAATATAACTGGAGGTTATCATGAATATAAATTTTGAATTATATAGAATTTTTTATACGGTTGCTACTATAGGGAATATAACTAAAGCATCAAAAGAATTAATGATTAGTCAAC
>CANRCS010000039.1 GCA_947629195.1 uncultured Bacilli bacterium
TGGTCTATTCTTTTACTTGGTTTATCTTTTATTTCTTTTAAGTCTGTTTTCATTTCTGATACATCTTCTGTAACTTTGTCTACTTTTGAATCTACTTTTGTTAATGCGACATAAACATTATTCAATTCATCTATTTTTTTATCATGTTCATCAAGTCTTTTTGTATTTGATTTAGAACGCTGATTTATTTGTTCCAATTTTTTTATTTCATCTTTGTTCACTTAATCACCTTTTTTCTTTTTAATTAATTCGCTGTTTTAGTATAATGTAATGTAACAGATAAGTTACCATTTTTTAAACCACTTCTTATGTCCGTACCAAACTGGAGAATCAACTTATAGTCATTGTTCTCTGGACGAATAAAGTATTGATATCCATATTTTACAAAGTCTCCAAAATATCCACCAAATAAAGGACGAATATCTTTACTAGGTAAGTGTATAAATCCTTCAACATCTACCAATGTATCGATATCAGAAATACCTAGACTAATTTTACATTCTTCTTGTCCATCAATTACTGCATTAACGACCTTACTATAAATTGCTTTCTTATCTATCCATACCTTATTTGTCTTAGTTTCTGTTGTAGAATATATATATTTTGTCATTTCATCAATTGTTTCTTTATCATACGTATTTGTTCCAAATGGTTGTTCATCTTTATCTATTAATATATTTGGAATTATTATATTTCCATCCTTATCTTTTAAATTATTTCTTTTTTTTGCCATGTTATTTTGGCTTATTTAATACACTTAATTATGAAACACGTTTCCATCTATAAACTGCTTGATATGGTGGGAGGTTGTTATGTGGTTGATCTCCACCAACATTGTTTGTATACTTTGCCCAATAAGATTGAACACCAGATTTTAAACCATCTGTCATACCACCAGCAGTTTGGTCAGCGTTAAACGTGTGATTATGGCTAGGCATCTCACTAATAGTTAGTTTATGTGCTTTTTCTCCTCCTGTTTTGTTCGCTTTAAAATCTGCATCAGATTCATCTACTCCAACTAAAAATTTTCCTTTACCATAAAATTCCCATGTACCATAAAAGCACTTTTTAATGTCTTCAGATACGTCATTTTCATTTTCATAAATTGTTCCAATTGGAAACCAAAGTTTTTGTGTAAGTGTATTATTATCTTTATCTTTCAAATTTGTTCTTTTCATAAGTATTATCTACTTATTGCTCTTATGAAACTCTAATCCATCTGTAAACGGTTCTTGATGGTTGTACAATACTGAATGGTTGGTCTGTCTTGTCACCTGTTGTATTATTTTGATAATTCCCCCACCCTGATTGTTGTGCCCAGTTATTATTACCATAACCACTTTTATTACTTCTAATTGTAACTAGTCCTGGTAATTCTTCTTTACTTAATGTATGTGTTTTTTCTCCAAGAGATTTATCTGGCGTTTTGAAATCATCATCAGTTTCATCTACACCAACCAATACTTCACCATTACCATATCGTTCCCATGTACCATAGAAGCATTTTTTTATTTCTTCTGTAATATCATTTTTGTTTTCGTAAATACTTCCTATTGGTAGCCATACTTTCTGGATTATTGTTTCATTATTATTGTCGTGATGTGATACTACTTTCATAGTGCCACCTCACTTGAAAGAAAGATAGGATTAAGCCTTATCCTCCTTTCCATTTTTGGAGCAACTAGTAAATTTGCCCCCCCCGACCAAACTAATGTTTGTGTATTTTTTCATTATTTTTTTACCTCTTTTCTATTTTTATTCTTCGATTGTTTCTACTTCTTCAAAGTAAACTACGTTGTTTAATTTTTCATTTATTGTGTCAATTTGATTTTGTAAATTACTTGCTTGGTTTTCATCAAGTTGATTTTTTAAGTTTTGAAACCAATTTTCAAATGCTGCCTGATATTGATTAAAAATTTCCTTTGTTTCAATTTGTTTGACTGCGCCAACTACATTTCCACAAAGAGTTTCATCAAATCTAGTATCTTTTATCATTGAATTAGTTATATTAGTTGTTCCTGCTGGAATTGTAATTTGTGCAATTACCAAATCATAAATATTGTTCGTTCTAGTTGGTGTTGGAGCAATTACTGATGATGATGGATTACCTTCAACTATCATTACGCTTATTTTTCTTTCATCTAAATCAAGCCTAACAACCACATTATCAATTCTCGAATAGTTTCCATCTGCAATAGAACAAGTTAATATATTTGACTCAGTATTGCTATAACCGTATCCATTGATATTTGCATCTCCAGGAGTTATTTCAACTGACATACCACTTGATGCTTTAACTGCCAGTCCATCATTAAAAATGCCATTTGTGAAATACTTCTTAAAAAATGCTGCAAAATCTTCTGCATCATATACTCTGTCTGAATTAATTGCATTAAAAAAACCAAACTTCTCCATTTGGTTAACACTCCTCCCTATTTATTAGTCATCTATAAATTTTTCAGGTAATGGTGTACCAGTAACAATATTTATAGATTTCTTTCCATCTTCTATTATTTCTTCAATCTCTGTTATTCTTTCAGATGAGATATAATCCCATTTAGGTTTTGCTACATTTACAATATCACCTAAATCAAATTTATCTTTATAATCATCTGCGCTAACATCAAAACTGAATGAACTAACTTCATTTGTTAATGAATTAACACCATCTTGATATAATATTTTCTTGTATTCATCATTACTTAAACCATTACTACTTTGATTTTTACTATCTACAAATTTTTCAAATAATTTAAATCCAGTAGCATTTTCTAAATTAACTTCTACTAAAGTTCTATTAGTATCTTCACCAGTTCCACCTACTAATGCATAATTAACTTTAGTGGAATTGCTAATTGTTAATTCTGATTTATCTATGTTGTACTCATCATCTGAAAATGAATATCTTTCATTTTTTTCTTGAGATATTGTTCTATCTAATCCACGATAATTTTCAAAAATAAAAACCTTGTTTTCAAGGTTTGGTACAATTCTAAATCCAACATTAGAATATTTTGATAATTTAATTAGATAATCATATATGTTTTTGTATGTACATTGAAAATTAATATTTTCACTATCAAACGTAGTTTGTTCTATTTCAAATTTAGGAAATGGTGACATTTGATATAATAATGATTTCATACCATCAACGCTTGTACCATTAAAATTAATCTGTTTCTTTACTATTCGCCTATCTAATATACTAGACAGAAATCTTCCTGAGATTGTATAATCTTCATCTGTCCCATTATCACTAAAACTAATTGTTTCAATAATTCCAGCTTCAGTATAATTATTTCTCATAATTAAATAATCATTCTTTAAATAGTCTATAATAGTATCATCTGGAGTTAAAACTATTTCAAATTCACCTGCTTCAAAATATTTTCTACGCCATCTCAAAGATTTAAAACTATCTATTGTTCCAATAAAATTAAAATCTAAATCATATATGTACAATATTTCATTATCTACCTGTGATGATACTATTTCACGTGAAATAGAAACAGTTACTATTGAACCTGTATCATCTTTAGTCCACCAATTTCCACATATTAAGAACATTTGTTGTTCTTGACTAAAAGCCATACCATAATTATAACCACCTGTACCACGATAAAACCATTCCCAAGTTATTCCATCTTTTGAATATGCTATTGAATTTGGTTCAGCTGTCATAATCATATAAATACCATTACCATAGGCAACTTTAGTAATTTCTCTATCACAATTTTCAAATACTTTCTGCCAATTGTTCCCATTAGTAGAAAACAATATTATTTTATTATCTGCAACTGCTACTAAACCATTACCTCCAGATGTAATCGCTCTGATTTCTTCAGATATTCCAGAATTACATTGTACCCAGTTAGTTAAATTAGTTGATTTAGCGATATAGCCATCTGTTCCGACAACATAATAATAGCCATTATAATATGTTATATCTTTTAACGCTTTATCAAATGTTGCTTTATTTATCCATGTTTGTCCATCTTTAGAAGTTAATATGTGCCCTTCCCATCTTAAAAAAGAACCATTTCGTGTCCATTTACACCAAGTAACAACTATAAATTGTCCATTTATGAATTTAATATTATTAAAATAATCTTGCGAGAAATTAATTTTACTCCATGTTGTTAAATCTACACTTTTGTACATAGTATTATTTCTATCAGGTGTTCCAACAATGTAAATACCATTACCATAAGCAAGTTTTGGCGTTAGTCCTAAATCTTCTTTATTCACAAAGGTATGAATTATTTTATCCGTAAATGTTTTTAAATCTGCTGATGTACATATATGTATATCACCTGTCCATTGATTATTATCAGAATTATCAATATGTTCAATCCCTAAAGCAGTAAATACCCATTGTCCATTTGCATATATTACATCTCTAAAACAAACATTTTTAACTGTATTATAAATTGCTTTATATTCCATTAATCACACCGCCTCATAGTGATTGTAATAGTAAAATTCTACTTCAAGATTTTCTATACCATCATCAGCATCAAACTTAAAACTATTTGTACCATTATGTAATTGTAAAAATTTAGAACCGAAAACTAAAATATTATTTTTTCTTTTTCGTTCGTTATCAACATTAACATAAATATTTTTTTGGTTTATATAAGTAGTAACTTCAATACTATCACCATCTGACAACGATTGATTTAGGATTAATGTTTCTTCAGTTATTACATTAGTCAATTTGGGATTTACAACATTTCCTAATGCATTAAAAACAATTCTCATTCCAATTTCTATATTAGATAAATTAATTATAGTTGCTAATAAAGATGTTGACTTACTACCAAATTGAATACCTTGTCCATCTGGAATAATTAATGGAAATGTTAAAAGTTTATTCCAATTTGCAAGCTGTACAACCGTTTCCTCAATATCAGTAAAATATGGACTAGGACATAATAGACTTATTTGGAAAATTTCATGAGAATTATTATCACTAATTTTAACGCTTTCTACATAATAAGTTATCTTCCTAGATATATCCTTTTCATAATAGTAAAGCGTTCCACAATCATTCAATGGGAACGCTTTATACAATTTATCTCTATAATTAATTTGATTTCTACAACTACCTGTAATAGTTATTGGTCTATCATTTATTGAAGTTCCTATGTATTTACTACCAACCCCAAATGCACTTTTAACTGTTGCTAATTCGCCAGCAATTTCATGTATTCCGTCAATGGTATCTAATAAAAATGGAAATTTATTTGATATTTCAATAATTTCGCCAGTTGATGATTTACAAATTATACTTTTGCTCATATTATGACCTTCTTCCTTTTTTTGTCAAAAGATACCATTGCAGTTCTTTACGTACTTGTTTAGCATTTTCTGAAGGAGAAATCCATTTTGAGTTATTGTTTATTGTGGTATTTATATTAATTTCTTGTTTTCCAAATTCATCTAAATCATTAATTTCAGAATTGTTATTTAAGGGCAAAACTCTAGTTTTGTTTCCTCTTTGAAGTAATAATTCAGGTCCCGCTTCTGCAACAACAGCAGCACCATTCAATAAAGTACCGCCATCAGCTAAATAACTAATCTTATCAATAGTATCTATATTAAACCCGAATTTTTTACCACCAATACCAGGAACCCAATCTGGAACGTCAAATTTTATTTTATTTATTCCTTTAATTACTAAATTTATTCCATCAATTAATCCATTCATTAATCCTATAATCCCATTAATCGGTGTTTTTGCTACTGCAAGTAATCCATCAAATACACCTTTAAAAATGTTTTTGATTCCATTCCATGCCATTTCCCAATTTCCTGTAAACACGCCCTTAACAAAATCAATGATACCTTGAAATATCAATTTAATTGAATTCCAAATATTTGATAGATTTGTGAAAAATGCATTTAAAACATTTCCAAAAATTCCAAAACGTTCTGTCCAGTCAGTAGTAAATATATTTGTAAGATAATCATCAAATGCGGTAAAAATTGAAGTTATGAATGTCCATATTCCATCGATAAAATTTCTAAATATTTCGCAATGTTCGTATAATAAATTAAATGCGCCAGCAAATGGGTTTATAATGAATCCTAATATTTCTTGCCAATTATTTTGAATAAAATCTATACAATTATTGAAAAAACCAACAACTGAATCTATCGCAGATTGACATATGTTAGTAAAGCCCTTCCATAGTCCTATCCAAAAGTTTCTAAAGCCTTCGCATTTATTCCATAGCAATACAAATCCTGCTACTAAAGCTGCTATTGCCGCTATTATTAATACAATAGGGTTTGCTGCTAAAAAGCTCATAGCCGTACTAATTCCTGTAATACCAACTTTAACTAATTTGAAAATTGGACTAAGTTGTGTAAATAGCTTTATTATGCTACTTATACCATTTGCCATTGTTCCAAAAACCATTAACAGAGGTCCTATTGCAGCAGCAAATAGTCCAATTTTTAAAATCGTATTTTTAGTATTATCATCTAAATTCTTAAACCAATCTGAAAACTTTTGAAGTCCTTTACTTGCTTCTTGCAACATTGGAGACAAACTTTCCATAATTGTATCTCCAACTTCCGATAAGGCTATTTTTGTGTTTTGCATTGCTAAATCTGCATCATAACTTCCATCCAATAATCCATCAAAAGTATTATCAACAGTGCCTTTTGAACCCTCAATTACTTTTAGCATATCCTCAAATTCAAATCTACCATTTTGAATAGCATCAGCTAAATCTGGTCCCGCTTTAGCACCAAATACTTCAATAGCTTTAGTTGTTGCACTTGCAATATCTGGACATTTTTTTATTTCTTCTAATGTTTTAGAAAATTCTTCCTTTGCATTTTTTCCTTCTGCAGAAAAATTACTAATAGCTTTTTTCATACCAGAAAAAGCTATTTCAGTATTAACTCCAGCTTTTTCCCATGCAGCAAATATAGCAATACTTTCGCTTGTATCATATCCTAATGCACGCATAGGTGCACCATATTTTGTGATGTTTTCCGTAAGTTTATCTATTGAAATGCCAGAGGCTTGGGCAGCGCTACTTAACGCATCTAATACTGTACCATATTCTGATGAGTCAATACTTGCATCTCCCATAGCTCGAGAAACTAATTGGACTGCCGTAGTTACATCAGTATTATTTATTTCAGCAAATTTAATAAACTGTTCCGTACAAGATTCCAATGCTTTACCAGTAAATCCAAACCTTGTATTAATTTCACCTAGTCCACTACCAATATCAGAAAAATCCCCAACAATTGAAGAAGAAACTTTTTTATACGATTCTTCCAATGCCGATGCTTGATTTCCCACAGCACCAGTAGCTTTAATGACATTATCAGCGCCCTCATCTACTGCATCAAAACTGGTTTTAGCTGCTACACCAACACCTACAATAGCACCACTTACAACGGACATTTTTTTACCAGCATCAGTAATCTTAGAACCCGTTTTATTTAAGTTATCGGCAAATTCTTTTAAATCTACATTGCCAGTTTTTAACTCATTGTTTACATCTTTAATTTGATTAGCATATTTATTCATTTGAGTTTCAGCATTTTTTAAAGCAATTTGTTTTTTAGAAATAGCATCTTCATTAGAGTTTTCGCTATTTTTTAATTCTTCGAGTTCAGACCTTAAAACTAAAACTTTTTTTTGCTGTGAATCATATGCACTATTTAAATATTCCAGTTTATCTTTCAATTTTTGACTAGATTTTGTATTTTCGTCGTATTGTGACTGAACTAATTTAAAATTTGCATAATTTTCACGTATTTCAGCATTTACAGATTTTAATGACTTTACGAAATCAGTTGTCCCATCAGCATTAAATACTAAACCAACCTTTTTTAAATCATTTGCCATATTTTGCCTTCTCCCTTTTTGTATAGAAATCTACCATTTGATAAAATTCTATTGGATTTATTCTCATTGTTTCTTCCAATGACAAGCCTATAATTGTTCCTGTATATTTAATTTCAGCAAAATTTATTTTTTCGATTTCTTTTTGTGGTTTGTATAGTGAGGACTTTTTTTTTGAAATTCATTTTGTTTTTCAAATTCTTTGTTATAAAATTCATTTATTTTAGGTAGATCATTCATATTTACAAGTTTTATTGCCTCTTGATAAGTCAATGGTTCATCTAAGGCTGCTCTTACACTAGCATAAAGAAAAATACCTTGAATAGCTATCATATTCTTTTTGTGCTGCATATCTTTTTTTAATTGATTTATACCTCCACCATTTTCTTCTCCACCTTTATATTCATCTAAATACTGCATTACTAAAAAATTATATTCTAATTCTATCTTTTTACCGTTTTTTAATGTGATTATCATAAATTTCATCCCTTCTAATACAAGAAAAATGAAAAATAAATTTTTCATTAGAATCCCTAGCGGGATTCGTTTTTAGTATGATAGAATAGATATAGTGATAAAATATGGAAAAGAAGTTAAAAATAAGTGAAGATGAATTTGTAAATTATTTTTTAAACAATAACTATGATGATAATCTTTTCAATAGTGATGGTTCTTTGAATAAAAATCATAATAGTTTTAAGAAAACAGGTTT
>CANRCS010000040.1 GCA_947629195.1 uncultured Bacilli bacterium
TTCTTTACTTAGTACATGTTTTTAAGAATTTACCACTGATATTCTATAAAAAAATTGTAAAATACCTAAACTCAAATGCTTCTTCTATTGCGAATATATTCTTGAATATGATATAATTTTTTTGTATGGAATGGTGATGAATATGAAGAATAAAAAGATTTATTTTATTATTGCGATAATTATAGTTGTAGTTTCTATAATTTTATTTATTATTTATAAAAAAACTGATAAAGAAAAAAGTATATCAATAGAAATGGTACTTCCTAGTAAGGCAGTTGTGACATATGATCCAGTATTTGGCGATGTTATATCACTTACTCTTGGTGATACTGCAACATTTGAAATAAGTACTAAAAATATTAATAAAAAGCAAGTTGAATACGTTATTACAGATAATAATGTAGCTCAAATAAAAAATAATATTTTAACTGGTATAAATAGTGGTACGACAACTATATATGCTAAAGATAAGACAGGTAAAATAACATCCAATGAAATTAAGATAAAAGTAGGTGAAAAATAATGAAAAAAAGTTTATTAGTATTCATTTCTTTATTCGTAATTTTATTTGTACCTAATTTTGTAAATGCAGATGAAAGTAAGGCTAATAGTATTACATATGATGGGCAAAAATTAGATATTGATAATTTTATAGATAATGGTAGAACTTATGTAGATTTGAACGAATTTTGTAAAAGTAAAGATATTGATGGTAATGAAATTTGTAAAGTAGAAGATGAAGAAGATGATACAAAAAAAATTTCAATAAAAATAACATTAAATGATAATAGTTATAATTATGTAACTTATCATAAAATGAGTTCAAAAGAATTTACATCAATGATTGAAATAGGTGATGAAACATTAGAAAATGATGTTAATACAACTTATTTTAAACAAGATAATATAGATGTTGCATCTTGTCCTAACAATTCATGTGACGATGGTAAATTTTATGTTCCAATTAGATTTTTAACTCAAGGTTTAGGCAAAACTGTTACTTGGGATACAGAAAAAATGGATGTTATTATCGAATCAAAATTGGAAGATAATTTTAATAGTATATATGATGTTAATATTACAGATAAAACTTATTCTGATAATTCAAAAATAGAAGATGAATTACAATTAATTAATGATACATATTTTATTGAAAAAGATAAAGATTACTATATGTATGTAACTGATAAAGAAACTAAAAAAACTGTTGATAATATAAAAGTAATAAAAAAATTTAATAAAAATGATAATATTAAACTAGATGGTAATAAAATAAATATTGATAAAGATAATTTGACCGATGCTTTAGGTCTTATAGTTGTACATAAAGTTAAAAATGAAGGAACAAGTAATAATGGTGGTAGTTTCCCAATAGTATTAGAAAGAAAGTTTTCTACTAAAAAACAAGAAGATAAGAAATATACATATATATCTTTAGGAGATTCACTTGCAGCAGGATTAGACCCAAACTTAAATCCAGGTAATGGTTTTTCAGATTTTGTAAAAGATTATTTAGAAGGGAAAAATAAGTTAAATTATTACACAAAAGAATTTGCAGTTAGTGGATATAAAACTAATAATTTAATTAGTGATATTGAAAATAATGTATCAAAAGAAGTAAATGGTGAGACTAGAACTATACAAGGTGTTATTGCAGAGTCTGATATAATAACTGTATCTATTGGTGCGAATGATTTTACTCATACCTTATTAGGTGATGAAAACGGTGATTTTAATACTGAAATGATAAAGAAAATTGCAACTTTAAAAAGAGAAGATATGATAAATGTAATAGATAAGATAATACCTAATGTTCAAAAAGTAATTCAATTAATAAAAAAATATAATTCTGACTGTTCAATTATTTTATTAGGATTCTATAATCCTATACCAACATTGTATAAAATAAATCCTGATATGGTTGAAGAAGTATTTAAATATGGAAATGAAGAAATAGATAGAATAGCTAAAGAAGAAAATATATATACCGCACATTTCTATGAAGAATTTAAGGAAAATCCTGATTATTTACCAAATACATTTGATATTCACCCATCTCAAGAAGGATATCAAACAATGGCTAATAAGATAATAGAAGTAATAGAAAGTAATATAATTGAAAAATGATAAATATATTAGAAACTCAATTTTGTGAATCTAACTATGCAATGCAAATATTTAGATTCTTAGGTATTATACTAAAAATACTATATATTATTGTACCAATAATACTTATTATCATTTTTACCATAGAACTATTAAAATATTTAATGTCAAAAGAAGTTAATGATAAAAGTGTAATATCAAAAATAGTTAAAAAAATTATATTTTCTATAATGATATATTTTATTCCGCTAATAGTAAATTTTATATTTAGTATGTTTTTCGCTGATTACAATAATTCGAAATGTGTTATGTGTTTTAAAGATTCTAGTAAGTGTCAGGATATTATTAATTTTGAGAGTAATAATCAAGTATGTGATCAAAAAAATACTTTGGAAGATAAAAATGAATGTTGTAAAAATATTTTAGGAAGTGATTATAAATTTAATGAGTTTACTAAAAGTTGTGTAAAACCAATTTCTAGTGAACATCAATATTAAAAATTCATATAAATTTCACAAATATAACATAATTCTTTCTTATAATTAAACTATACTTAATTTATATGGAGGTGATTTTAAAATAACTTAATTTATATATTCTCACCAAAACATAAATTATTTAAAAAATAGATTAAAAAGTATTGTAAAAAATACTTTTTTATTATATCCTAATAATAGGTGGTGAATAAAATATGATATGGATAGTTTTAGGAGTTATTGCAGTAATAGTTTTAATATTAGTTTTATATGTTATTGGTACATATAATAATTTAGTTGGAAGTAGAAATAAGGTTAAAGACCAATGGGCACAAGTTGATGTTCAACTAAAGAAAAGAGTTGATTTGATACCTAATTTAGTTGAAACTGTAAAGGGATACGCTAAACATGAAAAAAGCACACTTGATGATGTAATAAAAGCAAGAAATTCATTTAAAAGCGCAGGTAGTATAGAAGAAGAAATAAAAGCAAATAATCAAATAACAGGAGCATTAAGTAGATTATTCGCACTATCTGAAAGTTATCCAGATTTGAAAGCTAATCAAAACTTTTTATCATTACAAAATGACTTAAAGGATATTGAAGAAAAAATTTCTTTTGCTAGACAATTCTATAATGATACTGTTTTAGCATATAATAATAAAATAGAAATGTTTCCATCAAACATAATAGCTAATATGTTTAATTTTAAGGCTAGTGAATTCTTTAAAGTTGAAAATGAAGAAGAAAGAGAAGCTCCAAAAGTTAGCTTTTAGATTTACTTTTATGTAAATCTTTTTTCTTATTAAGGTAGGTGAATTATGAAAAAGATTAAATTATTGTTATTTGTATTATTTTTGTCTTTATTTGTATCATATCCAGTTTATGCAGATGGAACAAGTACTTATTATATTGAAGCAGACATTCAAAGTAATGGTGATATGAATGTAAAGGAATTAAAAATTTTAGATGGAGAATATAATGGAATAAGTACTACATTAAGATATATGAATAATAATCTTAGAACATTTACAGGAGTAGAAGAAGATTTTGATGGTAGTTCGATATATAATGCAACTGGTATCGAAAATATAAAAGTATATGATGTTAAGAAGACAACTACAGATTTTACTTTAATAAATAGACCAAATACAGAATTTAATTTAGTAAGTTATGCAAACAAGGGCGACTTTGGAAAATATGTAAAAGAAGATGTTTCTGGTGGTGTAGATTTACTTATATATATGCCATCATCATATAATAGAGCAAGTTTAGTTACATATACATTAAAAGATGTCGTAGTTATTCATAATGATATAGCAGAAATAGCATGGGATTTTATTGGTAGTTCATATAATGAAGATATTAGAAATTTAAAAATTGTTGTCAATCTTCCAAGTAATAGTGATGAACTTAGAGTATTTTCTCATGGACCCTTAAATGGCGAAAATAAAATAACAAGTCAAAGAAGTGTAGAATTAACTTATGATTATTTATATAGTGGTAATGCTGTTGATATGCGTGTAGTTTTTGATAAAGATATAGTTAGCGGCGGTAAAAAGTTTTCATATGTAGATGGTTTTGATAAAATTCTATCTGTAGAAAAAACAAGAGCAGAAAAAGCTAATGCAATAAGAGAAGAAGCAAGAAAAGAAGAAGCACGTATTCAAAAAATGTCTAATATTTACAAAATAATTGCTTGTATTTGGCTTATTGGATTAATAATACTAATATATATAATGTATACTAAACATGATAAGGAATACAAAGCAAATTTTGATGGGAAATATTATAGAGATTTTCCAAATAATTATGGTCCAGAAATAGTTAGTTATTTGATGTATAAAAAGATAAATAATGAATCATTTGGAGCAACAGTTTTAGAACTCATTAGAAAAAAAGCATTAAAAGTTGAAGAAATTACATTTACAGCTCCAATATCAAAAAAAGAGAAGAAAGATTATAAATTAATTAAAAGTGAAGCAAAAGAAGAAGTTACAGAAACTGAAAATATAATTTTAAATCTCTTGTTAAATATAATAGGAAATGGAAAAGAAGTATCGTTAAATGATGTTAAAAAATATTCAAATAATTATGAACATGCTAGAACATTTATGGAAGAATATAATAGTTGGAAAACTAAGTCAGAAATGAAAGCAATAGAAGAAGGAATATACGAAGATAAATCAAATAAAAAACTTTTAGCAGTAATCTATGCTGTATCAATTATGATAATATCATTTGGATTTTATTTAGCTAATATTCCATTAGGTATTTTTGGATTAGTTAATTTAATTTCTATAGGAGCAATTATATACTTTGGAATGATTAAAAAAAGAAGTGTTAAGAGTAATGAAGATTACGCTAAATGGAATGGATTAAGAAATTTTCTTTTAGATTTTGGAAATTTTAATGATAAAGAAATTCCAGAAGTATATTTATGGGAAAAATATTTAGTATATGCAACAGTATTTGGAATTGCAGATAAAGTTCAAGAACAAATGAAAATTAAATTAAGAGATATAAATTATGATACATCTACAGACTTTACATTTTTATACTTTAACAATTGGTATTTTTATCACTCACTTAATAGTAGTTTAACAAATTCTATTGCAAGCGCACGAAATACGATAACATCTCATGAAATCGCATCATCATCAGATAGTAGTAGCGGTGGCTTTGGCGGAGGTTCATCATTTGGTGGTGGAGGATTTGGTGGAGGCGGAAGCGGTGGTGGACGCTTCTAACACTTAGTATATAAAAAATTATTATTTGAGGTGAAAGACATGAAGAAAAAAATAGTAATTATTTGTATTTCAATATTATCTTTAATTATCATAGGAATTACATCTTTTGGCATATATAATTATTTAAGAGTTAAATATGCGAAAATTGAAGTTACATTAAAAGATGATTTAAAACTAGAATTTAATGACAAAAAGAAAGTTTCAGATTTTATTGAAAGTATAAATGGCAAAATAATAAATGATAAAGTAATTGATTCAACAAAGTTAGGTACAAAAAATATTAAATTTAATTTTATAAATGATGATAATATAAAAGTTTCTTATGAATATGAAATTGAAGTTGTTGATACAGTTAAACCTATTATATGGTTAAATAATACATATAGTGTTGAAAAAGATAGTGATATTGATTTGACTAAAAAGATTTTATGTGGTGATAACTATGATAGTAAGCCAAACTGTTATATAGAAGGAGAATATGATTTAAATACCGTTGGTAATTATCCTCTAGTTTTTAAGGCAGTAGATAATAGTGGTAATTCAAGTGAAGTAAATTTTACTTTAAATGTATTTGAACCTACTGAAAATAATGACTCTAATAAAACTAAAACTTATACTAATTTTAATGATATAGTTCAAACATACAAAACTGATAAAACTAAAATAGGATTAGACTTATCAAAATGGCAAGGTGATGTTGACTTTGAAAAACTTAAAAATGCTGGTGTGGATTTTGTAATGATTAGAGTTGGATATACTAATGGAACAAATGGAAAATATGTTTTAGATAATAAATTTAAGCAAAATATAGAAGGCGCTAATAAGTATGGAATAGATGCAGGAGTTTATTTTTATTCATATTCTAATTCAATTGAAAGTGCTAAAAAAGATGCAAAATGGGTAATAAAACAAATAAAAAAATATGATATTGATTTACCAATAGCTTTTGACTGGGAAGAATGGGGAAGTTTTAACGAATACAATTTAAGTTTTTTTGGACTTACAAGTATGGCAGAAGAATTTTTAAATACAGTAGAAAAAGCAGGATATGATGGTATGTTATATAGTAGTAAATCATATTTAGAAAGAATATGGCTTCCATTAGAACATGATGTTTGGTTAGCTCATTATACTACTAATACAAATTATGAGGGAAAGTATATAATGTGGCAATTATGTAGTAATGGACAAATTGATGGTATAAATTCAGAAGTAGATATAGATATAATGTATAATTAAAATATATGTTATATCTTTTTTTAAATTTTTGTATTATAATAAAATAAAATAAGGTGTTGAAATATGAGTAAAAAAGAAATGAAAAAGACTAAGAAAAAATTACCTTTATGGGTAATAATTTTAATAATATCTCTACTTATGATAATAACACTAATATTATCTTTTGTCGTTTATTATAATAAAAGAAAAAATATTTATGATAACAATATAGTAGAAATTACAAAAGATATTAATTCATCTTTTAAAGATTATAAAGAAAATGTTGAATATAAAAATGTTTGGACATATGATGATATAATTAATAATCTTATAAAAAAGGATAAATTAAAAAATAATACTACTATAAATATAGAATATGCTGGAAATAAAATATCAAATAAAGATAATATTAGTTTTAATGTAGTAGGAGAAAGTAAAATTACAATTATTTTAAAATATACATATAAATATAAAATTTTGAAAGAAATAAATAAGGATATAGAAGTAAAAAAAGATATAATTTTAAATGTAGTTGATACAATTAAACCTGTAATTACTGGAGTAAGTAATAAAGAAATTACTGTAGGAGATAGTATAAATTTGTTAGATGGAATAACTGCGATGGATGAAGCAGATGGCCCATTAGAAGTAAAAATAGAAGGTACGGTAGATACAAATGTTGCAGGAACTTATAATCTAAAAGTATATGCAGAAGATTTAAATGGAAATAGAACAGAACAAGAATTTAACGTTACAGTTAAAGAAAAGCCTGTAATTAATAATAATACTTCATCATCAAATAAAAGTAATAAGAAAAGTTCTAGTTCAAATAGTAGTAGTACTAGTTCAAATGATGCAAGTACTAAAGAAGGTAGATTAAATATAGCAAGAAAAGAAGCATATAGAGTAGTTTCACAAATTATAAAACCTGGTATGAGTAATTATGAAAAAGCAAGAGCCATTTGTGATTATATAACTTACAACGTAGAAGCACAAACAAATCAAAGTACTGAAGCATATAAAACAAATTTTGGAAATGAAGCTTATTCTGCTCTAATTATGAAAATTTCTGCATGTTCTGGAAGATGTAAGGCAGTAATGCTTTTATGTGAAGCAGCAGGACTACAATGTCAACACATAAACGCAGGAGCTTGGTCTCATCAATGGAACAAAGTACTTATAGATGGTGTATGGTATACACTAGATTCTCAAATTGGATTACTAACGGATGGACCTCATCCATTGGAATAACATACAAAACTAACTAGTTAGATAAAAAAGGAGCAAGATAAAATGGGAAAAACAAATGCAAAAGATTATTTAGGAAAAGAAGTATATGTTAAAATAGATAGACCATTAGGATCTAGGCATCCTAAACATGGATTTATGTACATGTTAAATTATGGGTTTATTCCTAATACAATAAGTGGTGATGGAGAAGAATTAGATGCTTATATAGTAGGAGAATTTGAACCTGTGATGGAAAGCAGAGGAAAAGTTATTGCCATAATTCACAGGACAAACGATGACGATGATAAATTAATAGTGTCAAAAGAAGGCATAGAATATTCTGATGATGCAATTAGGGCTTTAACAGAATTTCAAGAAAAATATTTTGAATCAATTATAATTAGATAATAATTTGTAGTTATGATAAAATAATTAAAGTGATGGTGTTAAATGAGAAAGAGTAAGAAAATAATTATTGGTTTTTTAATTACAATATTTATATTTGTTATTGTAATTACCATATATAAAATAATAGAAAAAAAGGATATTAATTCTATTCCTCCTGATACTTATGATAGCAAGGTAGATGATATTATGACAAATGTTACAAATATTAATATAAGTATAAATAACAAAAAATATAATGCAACAATTGAAAATAATGAAACATCAAAAATTTTTATAGATAGACTACCACAAGAATTTAATATGAATGAACTAAATGGAAATGAAAAATATGTTTATATGGATAATT
>CANRCS010000041.1 GCA_947629195.1 uncultured Bacilli bacterium
TGGTGGACCCTGTAGGACTCGAACCTACGACCGTCCGGTTATGAGCCGGATGCTCTAACCAACTGAGCTAAGGGTCCAACTTGGTTTACTCGTATATAATATCATATTCTTTAATCTTTATCAATAAAATTACTAAAAAAATTTTTACTTTTTTTATGAAATATTGTAAAATATATATAAGTTTTTATCGAAAGGAATAATTAATTTATGAATAGTGTTGGAATTATTGCTGAATATAATCCATTTCATAATGGGCATTTATATCATTTATCTAAAGTAAAAGAAATGTTTCCTAATCATATAATTGTATTAATATTAAGTGGGAATTATCTTCAACGTGGAGAATTTAGCATACTTGATAAATATACTAAAACTAAAATTGTTCTTGAAAATGGTATTGATTTAATAATTGAACTCCCCTTCAATTTTGCAGTTCAAAGTGCTGATATGTTTGCTAAAGGAGCAATACAATTATTAAATGAATTAAAAGTAGAAAATTTAGTTTTTGGAAGTGAAACAAATAACATAGAAGATTTAAAATTATTATCAAAAATACAATTAGAAAATAGCAACTATCAAATTAAAGTAAAAGAGTTAATGAAAAAAGGAATTAACTACCCTACTGCACTTTCTAAAGCATTAAAAGAAATATCAAATATGGAGGTTACTACTCCAAATGATATATTAGGTCTTAGCTATGTTAGAGAAATAATTAAAAATAACTATAATATAAATCCAATATGTATTAAAAGAACAAATGATTACCACGATTTAGAAAATAATTCCAATATAGTTAGTGCATCTAACATTAGAAATAAAATAAATAATAATATTGATATAAAAAAATATGTACCTTTGAAAACTTACGAATACTTAAAAGAAGTAAATATAAATTTTAATTATTCTTTTAAATATTTGAAGTTTAAAATTATATCTGAAATAAATAAATTAGATGAATATTTAGATGTAGATGAAGGTATAGACAATAGGATTAAAAAGTATATTTATTCATCTAATAATTATCAAGAACTTATAGATAATATAAAGACCAAAAGATATACATATAATAAAATTTCTAGAATGTTATGTCATATATTAACTGGTTTTAAAAAAAGTGATGTAGTTAGTAATATAGAATATATTAGAATATTAGGTATGAATAATATAGGTAAAAATTATATAAATAGTATAAAGAAGAATATTACATTACCAATAATTACTAAATTTAGTGATTTTAATGACAAATATCAACAATTAGAACTTAGATTATCTTATATTTATTCTCTAATATTAGAAGATAATATGTATGTAGAAAATGAAATTAAAGCAAAAGTTATTATACAAAACAAAAATGATTAATTAATAAAATTATTATTCCTATTACAAAAGATATAAATATTGTTTTATATCTTTTGTATTTTAATGCTTCTGGAAGAAGTTTTACTAAAGATATATAACTCATCATTCCACCAACAAATAGTAATATACAGTTTAATACTACATCATTTATATAGTTTCTTAGTAGTAAATATATTAACAGTCCTCCAAGTGGTTCTGATATTCCAGAAATAAAGGTATATAACAATGCTTTAAATTTTGAATGTGTACTATAATAAATTGGTAGTGATATAGAAATACCTTCTGGTATATTATGAAGAGCTATTGCGATTGTCAAAGATATTCCGAGTGTTATATCTTTATATGATGACATAAAGGTTATAATACCTTCTGGTATGTTGTGTAAACATATCGCAATTGCAGAAAAAATACCAATTTTATATAATTTTCCATTATTAAAACTATTCTCATCTGGAATATATTGGTCAATTAAAAATGTAAATAATGCACCTATTATTATCATTAATATAATAAAAATCATATTATAATGTTTTATAAGATAAGAATATCCTGTTGGTATTAAATCAGTTATTGATATTCCTAACATAATACTAGCAGCAAATGATAAAGAAAAAACTAAAACTTTATTATTATACTTTTTAGAAACAAAAATTATTAGTGTACCTATCATAGTTGATAGTCCAGAAATAGTTGTTAAAATCAAAGGTATTGTTATATTATTCATTTATATCACCATTAAATTATAGTATTTAATTACTTATGTTATGAATAATGTAAAAAAAATTCATAAAAAGATTTAATATCTTTCTATGAATAAGGTCTATCAATATCAATTATAAAATGGTATTTGTCTTCTTCAAATTTTTGATTTAAATAACTTATTATTTCTTCTTTTGAATAATTTTTATCGAATGGTATAAGTACATCAAACAAAATATTTGTAGTATCTTTATTTGATACTATTCTAAAATCATGTATAGATAATGTTTTGTCAAAAGTTTTCAAATCTTTAATAGTTTTTTCTTTTAATATTTTAACCTTTTCATTATTTATATCTATTGGGTCAATATGTACGGTTAAATGTATACCATATTTTTCTTTAAAATCTTTTTCAATATTATCTACAATATTATGTCCATCTACAATATTAATATTTGAATTAACTTCTATGTGAACTGTTACAAAGTCACTGCCTACTCCATAATTGTGAATTACCAAATCATGTATTCCGTATACTCCATCATAAGACAATATTTTTTTTCTAATAAAACGTACTTTCTCATCATCAGGTACTATTCCAAGTAATGGGTTTATTGTATCTTTTAACATTTTTAATGCAGAAATTAAAATAAATATAGAAACAATAAAACCAAAATAAGCATCTAAATTTATTTTTGTAATTCCCATTATCATAGAAGCTACTAAAACAGAGGTTGTAGATATTATATCATTTCTAGCATCTATTGCATTACCTTTAATAGTATTGCTGTCTATTGCTTTAGCAAAATCATAATATACAAACATTTGAATAATTTTACCTATTATTGCTACTAAAAGAATAATATATGTTAAATAATTTATTGATATAATTTCTGGATTAAACATTTTATCAACTGATGTTTTTAAAAATAATATTCCCATACTAAATATTAATAAAGCAATAATCATTGCAGTAATGTATTCATATCTTTTATGTCCATAAGGATGTTCTTTATCAGGCGGTTTATTAGATAATTTAAAACCTAGTATTGTTATAATACATGAACCACTATCAGATAAATTATTAAAAGCATCTGCCATTATTGTTATTGAATTTGAAATAATACCTATAATAAATTTAATTAAAAATAATATAAAATTTGTTATAATTCCAAAAACACCAGAAACTATACCATATCTATTTCTAACTTCGGGATTTTTAGTATCTTTATAATTTTTAATAAATAATTTTTTAATCATATAATTTCACCATTATTTTCTATAATTTATTTGGATTAACATCTATTTCAACGCTTACATCTTTATCAGCTTTATAATGATTTACAATTTTATTTAATATATTGTCTAATTTATCATCAAATTTATATTTAATTATACATTGAAATCTATATATATTATTAATTTTATACATTATAGAAGTTGTAGGACCCAAAACAATTGTTTTTTCATCTAAATTAGACTTTAAATAAGTGCTGATCTTTTTACTTTCTTCCATTCCTCTATTATAATCTTTAGATAATATTCTTATTAAAGTAATATAGTAAAATGGAGGATAACTCATTTGTTTTCTAATAAACATTTCTCTATTATAAAATGATTCATAATCATGCATCTTAGTATAATTAATGCTATAATGTTCAGGATTATACGTTTGAATTATAACTTCTCCATTAATATCACTTCTACCTGCTCTACCTGCAACTTGACTTAAAAGTTGGAAAGTTCTTTCACCACTTCTAAAATCTGGTATATTTAAAGATGTATCAGCATTTATTACTCCAACTAGTGTTACTTTTGGAAAATCTAACCCCTTAGCAATCATTTGAGTACCAAGTAATATATCATACTTTTCATCTTTAAAGTCATTTATAATTTTCTCATGACTTCCTTTTCTACTTGTAGTATCTACATCCATTCTAATTATTTTTGAAGAAGGAAAAATTTGTTTTAATTCTTCTTCTATTTTTTCAGTACCTGTTCCTAAATCTTTTAATTCATGACTTCCACACTCAGGACAAGTATTAAGTTTTTTATCAGCATATCCACAGTAATGGCATCTCATAGTACCACTACTTTTATGAAAAGTAAGCGATATATCGCAATTTGGACATTTATGAGTAAAACCACAATTTTTACATGTTATAAATGTAGAATAACCTCTTCTATTTAATAATAATATTATTTGTTCTTTTTTATTTAATCTGTCTTTTATTTTATCTATTAACTGACTAGAAAATGTAGGATTACCACTTTTTATTTCTTCTTTCATATCAATTATATTTACAATTGGAAGTTTACTTTTACCTACTCTTGTTTTAAGTTCTAATAGTTTATATACTCCCTTTTTAGCACGTGCATAACTTTCTAATGATGGAGTTGCACTTCCAAGTATTAATGGACAATTATGTGTTTTACATCTAATTTTGGCTATATCAATCGCACTATATCTAGGATGATTGTCTTGTTTATAACTTGATGTATGTTCTTCATCTATAATTATTGCTCCTATATTTTTTAGGGGCGCAAATACCGCACTTCTCGCACCAATTACTATGTTTACTTCGCCATTTAGTATTTTTCTATATTCATCATATTTTTCACCATTTGATAGTCTGCTATGTAACACTGCAATATCATTTCCAAAAACATTTGTAAAACGATTAACCATTTGTGGCGTTAGGCTAATTTCAGGAACTAACATAATAACTTGCTTATTTTGTTTTAAAACATTTTTAATGACTTCAATATATACTTCTGTTTTTCCACTTCCTGTAACACCATATAATAAAAATATATCGTTTCTATTTAAACTATTTATTATTTCATTTGAAACTTGTCTTTGTTTATCAGTAAGTTCAATAACTTTATTATCATTTTTAACATTTGTATTAAGTCTATATATTTCTTGTTTTTCAATTTTAATTAAATCTTTTTCAATTAAATTTTTAACTACACTACTATCAAAAATTGTCTTTTCTACTTTACCGTTTTCTAATAAGCAGTTTAATAATTCATTTTGTTTTTTACCACGTTTATTTGTACTTATAAATTCTTTTATTTCATCGTTTGTCTTATTTAATATTATATAATATTTATATTTTATATTGATTTTGGTTTTTTCCTTTGCTTTAAGAGCAGCAGGAAGCATAACTTGATATGCATTTATAAGAGTACAATATGTAGTTTTACTGATATATTCTCCAAGTTTTAACAATTCATCATTTAAAACTGGAAACTCATCTACTACATCTATAATATTTTTAAGTTTATAGTCATAGTTTTTTTCATCATGCTCTAAACTTAAAACAAATCCTTCAAGTCTTTGTGGACCAAATGGAATTAAAACTCTACTTCCAACTTTTACTTTATCTAGTAAGTCATCTGGTATTTTGTATGTAAAAGTTTTATTTAGAGCTTCTACACCAATTTGAGTTAAAACATTTGCTACCAAGTTATCACCTTCTTATAATATTATAACACACAACTATTTATAAGTTTAACTATTAACTTATCAAATGATTTATTTTCTTTAATATATTTTTCTATATCATTAAAGTTTTTAGATGAAAAAATAATCATCATTATATCTAATTCATTAACATCCATTACTTTTTTATTTTTTATAGATTCAATATAATTTAATAAGTTAATATTTAAAACATATATAGTAGGTTTTTTAATTTTAAAACTAGTTTTAGTTTTATTATCAATGTTATATCTATTAAAATTTATAATATAATTATTTTTATATGTATTTTTACAAAAATTATTAATAGTATATAGTGTATTTAATACCATTTTTTTTGAATTATCATTAAAATTGATAACAATTTTAGTTTCAGTTATATTATTATATAAAATAATATAATCTTTTTTTATTTCATATTGCATAAATCATTCTCCTTTATGACATTAAAATATCATAAAGAGAAATGAATAACAAATTACAAATTTTAATTATTTGTATAATAAAATTTACAGATTTTAAAAATCTGTATACAAATATTAAAAATTAGAATTTATTTGATATCAAAAATTTAAAATTTGTAAAATTTAAAAAAGTTACTATTTTTAGCAACTTTTTATAAATTATTTTCTTGAAACATATTTTCCATCTTTAGTAGATATTACAATTTCTTCATCTTGTTCTATAAATAATGGAACTCTAACTAATAATCCTGTTTCTATAATTGCATCTTTTTGAGCATTATTAGATGTATTACCTTTAACAGCAGGTTCTGTTTTAGTAACTTTATAATCTATTTTTTCTGGTAAAGTTATTCCTAACATTTCACCTTCATAGAAAACAATATCAACTGTTAAATTTTCTTTTAAATATTTAATTTCATTTTCAATTTGTGATTTATCAAGTTCTATTTGGTCATAAGTATTCATATCCATAAAATGATATGTATTACCATCAGAATATAGAAATTGCATACTCTTTTTACTTACGTGTGCTTTTTCTACTTTAACATTTGAGTTAAATGTTATTTCTATAATAGAACCTGTTCTTAAGTTTTTTAATTTTGATTTAACAAATGCTGCACCTTTTCCTGGTTTTACATGTTGAAATTCCATTACTTGGTATAAATTACCTTCATAAGTAATAGTCATTCCTGTTTTAAAATCATTAACTCCTATCATATTTAAACCTCCTATTAATTAAAAATAAGCAAAATCGCTTATTTCTTTTCTTTATGTACTGTATGTTTTTGACATCTTGGACAATATTTACTGATTTCTAAACGTTCTGGATTATTTTTTTTATTTTTACTTAATCTATAATTTTCTTCTTTACATTCGCTACAAACAAATGTAACTTGATTTCTATTTCCAACTTTTGCCACGCTTTTTTCCTCCTCGCTTATTAAATACTATAACATTATATCAAATAAAATTGATTATGTAAATTCATTTGATATTTTGTTTTTTCAAAAACTTATTTATGGTATGTATCATACCATTTTATTATTGCTTTGTCAATTCTTCTACTGCTCGTGCTACGGCAATTTTACCATATTCATAGGTTAATCCCCCTTGCATATAAGCAATGTAAGGACTTCTTATTGGACCATCACAAGAAAGTTCAATTGAGGAACCTTGTGTAAATGTTCCAGCTGCCATTATAACTTTATCATCATATCCTGGCATATCCCATGGAGTTGGTATAGCAAATGAATCAATTGGAGATGCCATTTGTATTCCTTGACAATATTTTATCAGTTTTTCTTCATCATTAAAGATAATATTTTGTACTATATCTGCCCTTTCTTCATTGTATTTAGGTTCTACATTATATCCTAACTTTTCTAGTACTTTACTTGCTAAAATAGCAGTTTTAAGTGCACTAGAGACAACAGATGGAGCAAAAAATAAACCTTGAAGAATAGATTTATTAATTCCTAAAGTAGGTCCTACTTCTCTTCCTTCACCTGGAAGAGTTAATCTTTGAGAAGCAAGTTCAACTAAATCTTTTCTACCTGCAATATAAGCACCATTTGGAGCAATTCCACCACCTAAATTTTTAATTAATGAACCTACAATTACATCCGCACCTACTTCTAATGGAGATTTAATACCAACAAATTCGCAATAACAATTATCTATCATTATTATTACATCTTTATCTATTTTTCTTATAAATTTTATAACTTTTTCTAGTTTTTCTATTGTAATACTTTTCCTAGTTGAATAACCTTTTGACCTTTGTATTTCAATTAATTTTATCTTTTTTTTCTTTAGTGTGTTACCAATTTTTTCATAATCAAAATCATCATTTATTAATTCTATTTGTTCATATTTTATTCCAAAAGACATTAGTGAACTATCATTTTGTTTAATACCTATTACTTCGTGTAGAGTATCATATGGAGTACCTGTAATACTAAGCATAATATCATTTGGTCTTAAAAAAGCAAATAAAGCGACATTTAAGGCATGACTTCCAGATATAAATTGACTTCTAACTAATGAATCTTCTGCTCTCAACACTTCAGAAAAAACACGTTCTATTGCATCTCTTCCAATATCATTATATCCATAACCTGTAGTACTTCCAAAATGAGCTTCTGATATTTTATTGTTTTGAAATGCACTAAGTACTCTCAAACTATTATATTCACAATCTTTATCTATTTTATCAAAAATATCTTTTAATTTTTTTTCTTCTTCATTAACTAAATTGTATACATCATCACATATATTAAGCATTTTATACATAATATCCTCCATCTACTCTTATTACTTCACTATTTATGTATTTTGCATTATCACTTGCTAGGAA
>CANRCS010000042.1 GCA_947629195.1 uncultured Bacilli bacterium
TCTTTCTTACTCATTTTCTTATTATCTATATCTTTTACTTCTTCTTTATTTGTAATAACATCACGTATTTCTTTAATAATTGTTTTTGGCGTAATATTATGTTCTTTGTTATATTTTTCTTGTATACTTCTTCTTCTTTGAGTTTCCTTTATAGCTATATCCATTGCATGACTTATTTCATCTGCATACATTATTACATGACCATTTGCGTTTCTTGCACATCTTCCAATTATTTGGATTAAACTTTTATCACTTCTTAAAAATCCTTCCTTATCTGCATCCATTATAGCAATTAAACTAACTTCTGGTATATCAATTCCTTCTCTTAAAAGATTTATACCTACTACAACATCATATTTACCCATTCTAAGTTCTTGAATTATTTGTAATCTTTCTAATGTTTTAACTTCATTATGAAGATATGCAACTTTTATACCAACATCTTTTAAATAATTAGTTAATTCTTCAGCCATACGTATTGTAAGTGTTGTTACTAATGTTCTTTCATTTTTTTCAATACGTGTTTGTATTTCATTTATTAAATCATCAATTTGTCCTTCTTTTTTACGAACATCTATTGTTGGATCTAATAATCCTGTTGGTCTAATAATTTGTTCTACTATTTTGTTATCTACTTTTTCTAGTTCATAATCTCCTGGTGTTGCAGATACAAAAATTGCTTGATTAATCTTGCTTTCAAATTCTTCAAATTTAAGAGGTCTATTATCTAATGCACTTGGAAGTCTAAATCCATAATCTACTAACACTTGTTTTCTTGCTCTATCTCCATTATACATTCCTCTAACTTGTGGTAAGGTAACATGTGATTCATCTACTACTAATAGAAAATCTTTTGGAAAGAAATCTATTAGGGTTGCAGGTGTTTCCCCTTCTTCTCTTAGCGCTAAATGTCTCGAGTAGTTTTCTACACCGTGACAAAAACCTGTTTCTGCAAGCATTTCCATATCATAATTAGTTCTTTGTTCTAATCTTTCATATTCAAGATATTTATTATTATCTTTAAAATATTTTAATCTGTCTTTAAGTTCTAATTTTATTCTTTCTATTGCAGTTTCTAGTTTTTCATCATTTGTAACAAAGTGACTAGCAGGATATATACTTACAGTTTTTTTATTTACCAAAATTTTTCCTGTAACAGGGTCAAATTCGCTAATTCTTTCTACTTCATCTCCAAATAATTCAATTCTTATTCCCTTTGATTTTTCATAAGATGGAATAATTTCTATAACATCTCCCTTTGACCTAAATGTACCTCTTTTTAAATCAAATTCACTTCTTTCAAATAGCATATCTACTAATTTTTTTAAAATTTCATTTTTTTCTATAACATCTCCAATAGATAATACAAGCATTTTATTTTTGTATTCTTCAATTTCACCAATACCATATATACATGATACTGATGCAATAACTATAACATTATTAGTAGTTAAGAGTGATGATGTTGCTTCATGTCTCATTTCATCTATTTCATCATTTATTGAAGAGTCTTTTTCTATATATGTATCTGTTGATGGAACGTATGCTTCTGGTTGATAATAATCGAAATATGAAATAAAATAACAAACTTTATTTTCAGGGAATAATTCTTTAAATTCACTATATAATTGACCTGCAAGTGTTTTATTATGTACTAAAATTAACGTTGGTTTATCAATTTCTTTTATTACATTTGCAATTGTAAAAGTTTTACCAGTACCTGTTGCTCCAAGTAAAACTTGATGTTTTTTACCACTTTTAATACCATCTACTAATTCCTTTATTGCTTCTGGTTGGTCACCACTTGGCCTATAGTTAGATACTAATTTAAACATTGTATTACTCCCTTCTTAAAATATTATAATTACAGTTATATATTTTATCATTAATAATATATAAAAACAAGAATACTCTAAATATTCTCGTTTTTATATATTAAAGTTTCCATCTTTAAAAATTAATATTTTACCTTCATCTGTTTCTGCTTCAATATTTAAATCACTTGTTCCTATCATAAAGTCAACATGTGTATTAGAAATATTTATTCCTTTTTCGTGTAACTCGTTAGCAGATAATTTATCACCATCTTTTATGCATTCAGGAAATCCATCACCTAAGGCCAAATGACAGGCTGCATTTTCATCAAATAATGTTTCGTTAAAAATTACATTCATATTTGAAATTGGAGAATTATCTTCAACTATCGCACATTCACCTAAATAACATGAATTAGCGTCATTATTAATTATGCTTCTTAATATTTCTTCTCCGATATCTGCTCCACAATCTATAACCTTTCCATCTTTAAATTTTATCCAAAATTTATCTATTAGTCCACCATTATATACTAATGGTCTAGAACCATATACTATTCCATTTGTCTTTTTATAATTAGGACTTGTAAATACTTCATAACTTGGCATATTAACAAGTCCATTCATAGATGCATCACACCATATTCCATCATCTAAAAGTTCTATTTTTAAATCTGTTCCTAAACTATTTTTATAATGTAGTAATTTTAATTTTAAATTATTTAATTTATTAATAATTCTTTTGTTATTTTCTAAATGCATATCCCAACTTAATATAGGATTTTCTGTATCTATCATACACATCTTATATATTGCATTTTCTAATAATTCATAAGCATTTTCTTCATCTTGATATATACTTTTTGCCCAAGTATCATTTGGTAAAGCTGCAATACACCAAGGAACTTCAAAATAATTTTGTTTTTTAGTATAAATTGGTCTACTTTTTCTTCTTGTTATTTGTGCTTCAGATAATTTTTTAGGATCTATATCGTCCATAATATTAGGTATTGGTGAAGTAAAAATTAAAAAACTTGCATCTTTTTTAGCGTACTCATCCCACATTGAATCATCAAAATATGGATGATTTTCTATATCTTCTATTGATATATTTTTTAAAATCTTATATTCATCTTGTATATTTTTTTCATCTAAATAAATATTTTCTATTCCAATTTCTTCTGCATAATTAACAAGTTTATTTACAAAATCTTTATTAACAGTATCATAATTAATAAATAAACTTTTACTTTTATCGAAATTAATACATTTTTTCAATAATAATTCTATATATTTTTTTTCTTTTTCACTCATTTTGTCCTCCTTTTAAAATATTTGTGTAATAGTATAGTAACATTTCTTTATTTAAAAATCAATAAAAGCAATAATCTAAAAAAGAATTGAATTTTATATATCTTTATTATATAATAACACTGTCAGGAGGAATGGATGATGAAAGAAGAATTAAAAGAAATTAGATATTCTACTATTGAACTTATGAATCAACAAAAAGAATATGAAATTAACAAGGAACAATTTAATAAAAATTTTAAGGAAAATCTTGATTTAAACGTACTAAAAGTATTGTATACTTACAAAAATTCAACAGTAGAAGATATGTTTAAATCACATTCAGATATGTATATTGCTGCTTCAAGATTTTATGATGATAATAATTCACTATTTGAAAATGCCTCTAAATTAAGAGTGGAACATCCTAGATATGGTGAAAAAAGATTTAAATCAGAACTAGCTAAAATGATTCTTTTAGATAAAAATAAAAAATATACAAGTACTGAAACATTAAAAGATGATATCGAAACATATTTATATTTAGAAAAATGTGGATTTCTAAAAGTTAAAGAATGTGAAAACAATAGGGAAGAAATTGTTAAAAAAATAGAAGAAACTTCTGAAAAAGTTGTAGATGAAGCATCAGAAAAATTAGATTCTATTGGACAAATAATTGCTTTAAATATATTAAAACCATTTATAAAAAAAGAAGAGCATAAAGAAAAAGATGAAATGGATTTAGATGATTTAATAAAGGAAAGTAGTAAAGTTTTATCTAAAATTTTTGAAGATGATAAATAAAAATAGTTAATTTTAAGTGGTTAGTATTACTAACTGCTTTTAATTTATAATAATTTTTTAAAACTTATCCATATTAATTATAGGTGATAATATATGAAATTATTTGAAGCAGATATGATACAAGTATTAGAAACAATAATAAGAGGATTTGTATCACTAGTAACATTATTTTTAGTTACTAAATTAATGGGTAAAAAACAAATATCAGAGCTTAGTTTATTTGATTATGTAATGGGAATTTCAATAGGAAATTTTGCGGCAGAAATAACTATAAATATGGAAAGCCAATTTGTAAATGGATTAGTTTCTATTATCTTATTTGGTGTCGTTTCATTTGTGATATCTAAAATTGCAATTAAAAATATGACATTAAGAAGAATTTTTATGGGAGTTCCAACTATACTTATCGAACATGGTAAATTATTAGAAAATGGTTTATTAAAAGCTAAAATTGATGTTAATGATTTATTAGAAGAGTGCAGAGTTAATGGATATTTTGATATTAGTGAAATAGAATATGCAATTATGGAAGCCAATGGTAAAATAAGTATATTACCAAATGGGGAAAGTAAACCATTAACTATTAAAGATATGAAAATTAAACCTCAAAAACAAGGATTATGTTCAAATGTCATAATAGATGGTAAGATTATGTATAATAATCTAAAAAATATAAATAAAGATGAAAAGTGGTTAAATAAAGAACTAAAGGTTAAGGGTAAAAATTTAGAAGATATATTACTCGCAACTGTTGATATTAATGAGAAAATTACTTTTTACTTGAGAAATATAGATGAAAAAACAATAAACGTATTAGAATAATTTAATAAATAATTATTCTAATACATTTTTTAATAGACTTTAATTTTGGAATTTGTTAAAATATATAATAGATAAGAAGTGTGATACAATGATTTTAGATATCCAGTTTTGTGACACAAATTCAAGAGGTTTATTGTTAGTAACTTTTTTGGGAAAAGTATTTTCATTCGCAAAAATAATAATACCTATAATATTAATATTAATGGGGACGTTAGATTTAATAAAAGCGATGGCGTCAGGTAATGATAAGATAAAAGAAACTCAAAAGTTACTTATAAAAAGAATAATAATTGGAGTTGCAATTTTCTTAATACCAACTCTAGTATTATTTATTCTTCAAATATTAAATCAGGAACAAACAAAATGTTTATATTGCTTTTTATCTCCATATGAAGATAATTGTGAATATATAAAACCAGAAAAAAAAGCTCCTATTATTGAACAACCTAAAAAGGAAGAACAAAAACAAGAAGAAAGTAAAAAAGATCAAAATATTGAAGAAAAACCTAAAGTTTCTGTTGATCCCGAAACCTGTAAAGTTCATTTTTCTGGATTATTTATTACTAATAATAAAGAAGGTCCTGAGGAAAAAGTTTTTGTACCAGAAACATGGGGTAGCGTATTGAATTCAGGTGAATACTTAATAAAAGAGAAAAATTCACAACAAATAAAAGAATTGAATCCAGTTTTTGATCAAACATTTGATTCTATTGCAATAAACGAAAATACAAAATTTCAAGTATATATAAACGATGAACTTAAATTTGAAGAAACTGGACCAAAACTAATAACAAACTCATATTACAAAAATAACACTTCGCAAAATGATGCATTATATACTATTCATGAGGAATCACGTTTAAAAAGATGTCCCGAAGATGAAACTAAAAGAGTAAGTTTAGCATTTAAGCCAAGTGATAACGTACTTTCAGATGAATATCAATTTAATATTTTAGAAAATTATTTATATGTACTTAATTCAGATTACAATGGTTATATAAGTCAAACAAGAGCAAATGCTAGTATTATCAATGATAAAATAGTATTTGTAATAAGTTGTACAAATTAATGTATATTTATTTAAAAATTACATAATATAATAATGTCACATGATTTAGTATAAATTAAATCTGTGACACTAGAGTCTAGAACATTTTTTCTAGGCTCTATTTTTATGTTATTTTACATACTATTGTGTAAAGGGAAGATAAAGTTTATTGTGTCGAAATTATTTTTATTGTATAATTATTAAGGTGGTTGTATGAATCCAAGTAAGAACAAAGAATATTATGAAATAGTTAAAAGTATAATTGAAAATCCTGAGTTTATAAAAAGAAAAACTTATAAGCATCATGAAGATGAAAGTGTATATGAACATAGTTTAAAGGTGTCAATAATTTCATATAAGATTGCAAAATTATTACATTTGGATAAGGAAAGCACAGCTATTGGTGGATTATTACACGATTTTTATTATAAACCATGGCAAGATAATACTGAAAAACAAAAGTTTTTTAAACAACATGGATTTGTACATGCAAGACAAGCATTAGAAAATTCAATTAACTATTTTCCATACTTGCTAAATGATAAAACAGAAGATATAATAGTTAAACACATGTTTCCACTTAATGTAATACCACCAAAATATATGGAAGGATGGATTGTTACATTAGTTGATAAGATAGTATCACTAAATGTTTTAGCTCATCCAACCGCATGGCCTAAATATGTAGGCATTAAAACTAAAACTAAAAAAATAGGGAGTTAATTGGGATGAATATTAAAAAAATTTATGTTGCCTTAATTGCTTTATTTGCTCTTATAAATATTACAGGTTGTTCTAATCCTTTTCAAAAAGAAGCAATTATAGTAAATAATACAACAAAAGATACTGACATAAAAGAAAATCAAAACGATACTAATATTAAAATAGATAATAATGAAAATATAATTATAGAAGATATTGATGAAATTGATGCACAAAATGAAGAAGAAATTGTTAATTATTTTGAAGAAACAGAAGATAATGTCACACATACATTAAATAATAGTGATAATAGTGAAACTTCAAAAAATAAAGTTACAAACTTTTTTGTAGATGCAATTGATTTTATATTTTATGAAAAAGAAATTAATGGAGTAAAATTTAATGACTTAACAGATAGTGCGAAAAGTAAAATTTTAAATGTCGTTGATAGAGTTGATACATCTATTGAAAATAAATTTCCTAACTATAAAGAAAATATAAAGGACAATTCTACAAAAGTATATACAGAAGTTAGTGATAAAATAAAAGAAGGGATTAACTATTTAGAAGAAAAAACAGAAGATAAAATTGGAACTGAAAATTATGACAATCTTAAAGATAATTACGAAGAAGTAAAAGATAAAACTAAAAATGGTTTTGATAAAATAAAAGATGTTATTGTAGGTACTAAAGATAAAATTAAAAATTGGTATGAAGAAAAAACAGGTAAATAGATACTTAAAAATAGTATCTTTTTATTTTATCCTACTAATTTATTAGACTTGATGTTATAATTATTATAGGTGATTAACATGAATTATATAAAAGATAATACATTACTTGTAATACCTAATAATATTAAAGAAAATGTACTTAAAAAACTAAATGATAATAAGAAATTATTCAATATAAAAATAATGTCTTTAGATGAACTTAAAAAAAGATATACTTTTGATTATGATAATAATACTATAATGTACTTAGTAAAAAAATATAATGTAAAAGTAGATATAGCTATAACTTATATAAAAAATATGTATTATTTAGAAGATAGAATATATAATTCAAATAAACTTAATAACTTAAATAAATTAAAAATAGAATTAATAGATAATAATTTACTAATTTTTGATAATTTATTCATAAATTTATTAAAAGAAAAACATGTTGTTATCTATGGTTATGATTATATTGATAAATATACAAAAAAAATTCTTAATGAAATTAACAATATAACTGATGTTCAAATAATAGATAAAAAAAATACTTTAAATAATGAAATAGTAATTAATGAATTTGAAAATATAGAAGATGAAATTGAATTTGTTGCAGTAAAAATAATTGAACTTTTAAAAAATGGAGTAGATATTAAAAATATAAAACTATCAAATGTAGATAGTGAATATAAATATATGTTAAGTAATATCTTTAAATTTTATAATATACCTATTAATTTAGATGATGGTATTAGTATTTATGAAACAAAAATAGGGAGTTTATTTTTAGAATATTGTAAAGATAATAATTTTGAAGATGCACTAGAAAAACTTAAAAGTAATATAAATTTAAATAATGAAGAAAATTTAGAAATATATAATAAAATTATAAATATATGTAATAGTTATGATATTTATGATATAGATGATAATATTTATAAATGTTTAATATATTCTCTAAAAAATACACGTATTAATTTTAATAAATTAGAAAATAAAGTTGAAATAATAGATATAAAAGATAATGTAATTTCTGATAATTTATATATTTTTCTATTGGGATTTAATCAAGGAATTATACCTAAAATTTATAAAGATGAAGATTATATATGTGATAATTTAAAAGA
>CANRCS010000043.1 GCA_947629195.1 uncultured Bacilli bacterium
AATAAAAGTATTAAAAATCTAAATCTTTAATACTTTTCTTACTATTTGTTTTTTTCTTTGGTTCTAATTTTACTTCTTTTTTTCTACTTTTTTTCTTTGAAATTTTAACAATAATTACTATAAATAGGATTAGAGCAAGTAAACCAGAAAGTGTTGATAGTGCTATAATAATCATAAAATAATTATTTATTTGGTCGTTTAATATGTCTATTTCTTCTTCATTATATAATTGAAGGGTTTTTTCAGTAGTATTATACATATACCAATTCTTTTTACCATTTTCTACATTCATACCATATATAAGTGCGAATTTAGAATTTTTTGATAGTTTATAGCATTCTACTTTATTTCCATCTATTTCTATTGTGTATTTTTTATAATTTTTTGGAACTTTAATGCCTTTAGCTAATTCTTCTGGTTGATATATAATGATTTTATTTCCTAATACTTGTATATATGGTGTATAGGTATTTTTCTTTTGGTCATATATATATAATTTTATATTACCTTTATCATCTCTTAATCCAACTAATGTTAATTTTGTTATTTCACTTGTAAATGCAGGAACTTCTTCTTCTCCTATTTTAACTGTTGTTTCAGTATAAAATTCTGGAGCAGTTAATGCATCTTTTTGTCTTACAACATTTAAATTTTCTTTTCCAACTTTAACTTCAATTGGAGATAGTTCTTTAACTTTAGCATTTATAACGTAAGTTCTAACAGAACCATTTTGTGCAGTAACAACAACATTTATTTGATTGTCACCTTCATGTACTTCAATATCTCCAGTTCCACTGACACTTGCAGTTGAATCTTCTTTAGTAGCATTAACTTTAATTACTTTTGTTTCAGGTTCTAACTCAACTGTATATTCTAATGTATCTTTATTAAATTCTGGAGAAAGTTGAGCCCCTTCTACTGATAAACTTTTTAAATAGTTATTTTTACTGTATGATGCTTCAATTTCAGCTTGTGTCATTACTTTAACAGAGGAAGATCCAGCACTTACAGATAATTGATTTTCATTCCAATCTACTACAGAATAACTACTGACAGATATTGATGCACTCCCTGCTGCTTTCGCTTTAAATGTATAAGTATATGATGCAGAAGTTTTACCAGCTCCACCGGCATAATCTGCTACATGTGCAGGAGCACTGCTATCAACTAGAGTAAGTTTTGATGAATCATATTTTAAATTATATTCCCAAGCACCTATACCAGATGAGGAATATACAGTAACTGTCGCGGTAAATGTACCACCAACTGCAACTGATGCTCTATTTGATTTAACTGTTATTGATGCACTTGCTGCATAAGTTTTACCTGTGAATAATAAACTAACTATTAATGTGAAAAGTGTTAAAGCAAATATTTTTATATAACCCTTTTTCATTCTTCACCCTCCTATTGCGTAATTGTTATTGAACCTAATATATGTTTTTGAACTCTTAATAAGTCTACTATTGTAACTTTTCCATCTTTATTTGTGTCTGCTGCTTTTAAGTATGGAGCAGATAAGTTAACAGAATTTAAAATTATTTTTTGAACTCTTAATAAGTCTACTATTGTAATTTTTCCATCACCATTTGAATCACCATATATTATAGCAGTATATTCAGATGTTGTTTGACCATTACTAATTATTATCTTATCACCTGTACCTATAACTCCAGATTTAACTGAACCGTTTGAACTCTTAACTGTTACAGATGCACTTGCGTTCGCGCTCTTAGCTGCTGCATTTAAATCTGCTGCAGTCTTTCCAATACTTATATTGCTCATATATGCACCATCATATCTTCCACCAACTCTACCTTTTACAGTATCAAGTGATACAGATGGAACATTAACACTTTCATCTTTACTTACAGGTGGTTTTGTTGGAATGCTTGTTTCATTTGGCATATTGTTATAAACAGGAATTAAAAATTCAAAATTTAATCCTAATGAATTTGTCGCAACATATGAATTATAATTTTTGTATGCTTCAGAAGCATGTGCTCTAATGTTTGTCATGTATTGATGTGTATATGTAGAATTTACTGCTCCTGGTTTAACATTAAATCTTTCAAAATATAATGTATCTTGTCCTTTACTAATATAGTTGTTAGATAAATATTGTGCACCACCAGAAATTGCTTTAGACTTAGTATTCCATGGTCTATTATAACTTTTTTCTGATTGATCATATCCACCATTTGCCCATATTAATCCTCTAAGAGATGGAGTTTTATAACTTCCATAAGCTCCAATACTAAAGAAATTATATAAACTAGAATACTTTTGATTATTACCACAACTATTAGTTATTGTCCAATCAGATTGTCCTGCAAATCTACTTCTACAATTATAATCAATTTCATAAGTAAATTCTGCACCACTTGTTGCTAGATTACCATTCTTTCCAGTTTCTTGACTTACTCTTGATGCTAAATGAAGTGGACTTACATTATGCGCGCTACCTGCATTAACAAATTCTTGTGCATAATCAAAGTCTTGATATCTTTCCATGTAAGAGCCCTTAAATATTGTTTTAACACCATCTTTAGTTTGGTAAGAACTATTATAACTTAATGTTTCAAACATAAATATATATTGTTCATTTAAGAAATTTCTTGGATCCATATAATATGAAATTGTATCCCAACTTGCTGCATACCAACCATTATCCCATCCGCGATTAAGATATTGCCCTGTCGATGCGTCATATACATAAGAATCTCTTGATCTAAGTGATTCATCACTACCATCTACTAATGAATTACCATATGTATATTGTTCACCAATAGAACTATTATAATCTAATCCTGTTTTAATTGCTTTAAAAGTCCAATTTGGATGTTTTTGATGTAATGTTTTTAAATAAGGCAAATAACTTGGAGTAAATCCTTGATTAAGCATTTGTTGTTCAAAATCACCATTATAGTCTACATCAGATAACTCAGTTACACTAACTTGAGCTGAACAAATATATCCAGTTCTTCCATCATCTAAATCTTTTATTTTATACCAATCTTTACTACATCCAGAATTACCTTCTCCTTTAACTCCAGTTTCTAGAAGTTCAGCTTTAGTATTTTCACTTAGAAATTTTACTAAGCCACTATTTTGTGTTGGACGTTCTCTTACGTTTTTACCACCAGAAGGCATAGTTACATAACTTGTTGCACTAACAAAATTTATACATGTGAAAAATGTCATTATTACTAATGGTATAATAATAAATTTTCTCATATTATTTTTCATATATAACACCCTTCTTCCATGCTCAATTTATTATAGCACATTTTTGAATAAAATTTAAGAATTTTGTAGAAAATTTGTGTAAACTGTAAAGTAAAAACAATCATATAAATTACCTCCTCATATAAATATTGTAAAAAAGTATGACAAAATACTTCAAAAAAACACACAAAAATTAATTTTATGTGTTTTTAAATAGACCATATAATTGTTTTACTTCTTTAATTGTAAGTTTTCTATATTCTCCAGACTTAAGATTGCCTGTTGTTAGAAATGCGAATACTTCTCTTTTTAACTTTAAAACTTCATAACCAACAGCTTCAAACATTTTTTTAACTTGATGATTTCTTCCTTCATGTATAGTAATTTCTACAATTGATGTATTACTTTTTTTGTCTACTCTTTTAATTTTAACCTTAGCTTTAGATGTTTTAATTCCATCTATTATTACACCATTTTTTAATTTATATATAGCATCTGCATCTATTATACCTTTTATTTTTGCAATATACATCTTATCAATCTTATTCTTTGGGTGCGTTAACATATTGGATAATTCTCCATCATTAGTAAGTAGTAAAACACCACTAGTATCATAATCTAATCTTCCAACAGGATATATTCTAACATAAGTATCTATAATATCTACAACAGTTTTTCTATTTTTATCATCCTTAGCAGTAGAAACTACTCCCCTTGGTTTGTAAAGTAAATAATATACTTTATCATCTTTATTTAATTTTAGTCCATCAATTAATATTTCATCTTTTTTTGAAACCTTTACTCCTAGTTCCCTAATTATCTCATTATTAACACTAACTCTACCATCAAGTATTAATTTTTCTGCACATCTTCTAGAACAATATCCACTATTTGCGATAACCTTTTGCAATCTTTCCACATATATCACCCCAAGTCATACCAATTATATAAATTTTCAAATAATATTTCAAGTTATAAATAAAAGATTCCTTTAACACAATATTAAAGAAATCTAATAATTTTTATTCTTATAATCTTTAATTAATTTTTTAATTTCTTTTTTTTCTTTTTTATTTATCTTATCATTTTCTTTATCTAATTTATCATAATATTTTTTAAAGTTACTACTTGAAAAGTTTTCCAAATAAAATTTTACTTCACTTAAAGATGCAACTTTTGTAATACTTTCAAGTAAATTATCATATCCTATCCAAATATCATTTTCTTTTATGAATTCCAAGACTTTATCAGATACAAGATTCGTATCAAAACTATCTTGAGATATAATTTTATAATCAGAAGTATTTAATATTTTTCTTTTAAAAAGTTTTAATCCTGTTACAACTTCTTTATATCCATATAATGTTTTTTTAACTATGACATACTCCATCTTTCTATCAACTTTTTTATCTTTTTCAAATAAATTTTTATGGTATAAAATTAAAATTGGTATTTTATAATATTCATTCATGTATAACTCCCCCCAATAAATTTATTATACACTAAAAATTATTAAAATACCAATGTTACTATAATTATACTTGCAATTATACCTGCTAAATCTGCAATTAATCCCGCCCAAAGTGAATATCTTATCTTTTTAATACCGACAGTTCCAAAATATAAGGTCAAAATATAAATAGTAGTATCTGTACTTCCCATAAGTGTAGATGCAAGTCTTCCAGCAAATGAATCTGGACCTAATGTAGATAGTATGTTATTTAATATGGATAATGCAGCAGAACCAGAAACTGGTCTTAAAAGCGCTAGAGGAAGGACATCAATTGGTACGTTTAACAAATCAAAAATAGGTTTTAAAATTCCAAATATTAAATTTAAAAAATTACTTTTTAATAATACATTTATTCCTAGTATCATTCCAAGCATATATGGAAACATAGATATACCTATTTCTAAACCTTCTTTTGCTCCTTCTATAAAAACATCATAAACATTTACTTTTTTTACTATACCATAAAATACAACAAATAAAACTAATAATGGAATAAGTAAACTAGAAATTAATATCACTTTTTCACCCTATTTCTATTCGCAAGTATTCTATCTGCAATTAAACCAATAACTGTTGATGCAATAGTAGCAATCAAACATGTAATAACTATTTCAGTTGGATTCATACTTTTATATAACATTCTTAAAGATATAACTGTTGTAGGTATTAAAGTAAGCCCCGATGTATTCATAACTAGAAATGTTATCATACTTCTTGAAGCAGTTGTTTTATCATCATTTATTTCCTGAAGTGATTTCATAGCTTTAAGTCCAAAAGGAGTTGCTGCACTTCCAAGTCCAAATAAATTTATAACAATATTAGATGCAATATATCCTAAAGACTCATGCCCTTTAGGTATTTCCGGAAATAATTTTCCCAATAATGGGGATATAAAATTTGAAAGTTTTTCTAATAACTTACTTTCTTTAGCTATATTCATAATTCCTGTCCATAGCGCTACTAAGGGGAATGTTTTCATAATTAAATCTAATGTTGTTTTAGAACTTTCCAAAATTTCAGTATTTATAGAACTAAAATTATTTGTTAGAATACCATAAATAATTCCTACAATAATAAATCCTGCCCATATATAATTTATCATTTAAACCATCCTAATATTTTAGAAAAAAATCCTTTTTTATTATTATTAGAATTACTTTCTATATATACATTTTCTTCATGGACTATTTTATTATCAAAATATACTTCTACTATTCCTGCTATATTATTTTTTATTTTCTTTTTATCTTTTTCTAATTTAACATTTATTGAAAATTTATCTTTTTCACTATCTTTTATTGGATAATAATAATCGTTTTTAATATATAGTTTACTATTATATTTATTATTTTTAACTTCAAAAGTATCTTTATTTAAAACTTTATATTTAGTGTAGTTATTAAATACATATTCATAGGCTTCTTTATGTTCTTTAAAATCATTAGGATCATTTAAGGTAACTACTGTAACATTTAAGTTATCTTTTGATGCAGTAGTAACTAGAGTTCTTCTTGCTTTATCAGTAAATCCAGTTTTACCCCCTGTTGTATATTCGTATGTAAAAAGTAATTTATTTTTATTTTTCCATACATAACTATTTTTATTGGTAGTGACTTTATAAGATTTTGTACCTACAATTTTTTTAAATATATCATTTTTCATTGCATAACTCATAAGAAGTGCCATATCATAGCTTGTAGATTTATTTTCTGTTTCTTCATCTAAACCATGGGGATTATAAAATACAGTATTTTTCATACCTATTTTTTGTGCTTTATCATTCATTACCTTAGCAAAATCTTCAACACTACCACTAACATATGTTGCAATCATCATAGCAGCATCATTCCCACTTCTAAGCATTAGTCCGTATGTTAAATCTAAAAGTGAAATTTCTTCACCAGGTTTTATATATATTCCAGAACCATATGCTTTTAAAACTGAATCATCTACTTTTACCATATCATTTATTTTTCCACTTTCAATCGCAACAATTGCAGTCATAATTTTTGTAGTTGATGCGATAAGCATTCTCTCATTTGCGTTTTTATTATAAAGTATTCTATTACTATCCATATCCATAACTGTAATTGCATGTGAAGATGCACCAAGAGCAAAAACATTTATTGGTAATGCTAATAAACAAACTATAAATACTAATATTTTTTTCATACTATTCACCTATAAAAATTGTATGAAAAAAAGGACAAAATTAGTCCTTTTATATAAATTTTTCAATTATATCATTCAATGAAGAATTTAAAGTATCTTTATTTAAATAATCACTAAATCCATCTTCTAAATAACTATTCTTTATTTTAAGTTTATCTTTATTTAACATTACAATAGTTTTTATTTTAAAGTTTTTAATCTTTTGCAATTCTTGTAATGTTCCAAGTCCACTTAAAGATGACATCTCATCATCTATTAATATAAGATCATATTTACTTCCAGAATTTATTTTATCTACTGCATCTTTTCCATATAGTGATATTGTTACATCTATATTCTTCTCTTTTAATATATTTGAAATTGCCTCTATTTCTTCTACATCATCATCTACTATTAATACCTTTTTTTGATTAGTTAATATATTTTTATATTTATCTGATATAGATTTATCATTAGTATTTACTATTTTTTGATCTAAAACTATTATAAATTCTGAACCCTTATCTTCTTCACTTTTAATCATTAGATTACCACCAAGAACTTTTATTATCTTCTTAGCAATCTTCAAATCACTATCTAATTTGTCTAATTTTTTTATATCGTCATCACTTAATTCATCATCTAATCTAAGTAGTTCATTTACTTTAGATATATTCATTCCATTTCCAGAATCTTCTATTGATATAATTAATCTACAAACATCATATTTTATTAAAGATTCAACACTAACTTCTATAAATCCACTATTTGTATGTTTTATAGAATTATTTAATATTGTTGTAATAACTTGTTTTAATTTAATTACATCGCCATACAAAGATGTAGGAATATTATCACTTATGTAAAATCTAAAATCAACACCAGATTTTACATTTTTAGATAAACGTGTTTTTATCTCATCAAGTATAGCATATATATTATACTTACTATTAACTGTTTTAATTTTCTTAGAATCTATACTTGATACGTCTAAAACATTATTTATAATATATGATAATTTTCTAGAGCTCATATTTATAGAATTAATTCCATCTTTTATTTTTTTACTATCCTTTTCATTTATAAGTGAATTACTTAATTCTTCCATATATAATACTGGACTTTTAAGTTCTTGAGACATTTTAAATAAGAAATTAGATTTTTCTTCGTTTGTTTTTTCTACTAAAATTCTATTTTCATTTAATTCTT
>CANRCS010000044.1 GCA_947629195.1 uncultured Bacilli bacterium
TTGTGATTGCTTGCTTTAGATACATCAAAATTTATTATAGACTCCCACTTTAAATATACAAAATCAGTATAAAATAAAGTGCAAAAAATTTGGTGCATCAAAAATTTTTTGAGGCTGTGAAAAACTCCCTCTTGACTCGGGGGGGGTAAATGCTATACTTATTATATAATTGTGGATAACTTAATTTTAGAAAAGAGGTATAGCAAAAATGAAAGAGAAGATAAAAAAAATAAATGAAGAGATAAAAAGTGGAAAGCACGTAGAAGAAATAGTAGTAGTAACTCTAATTTTAGTAGCAACCATAGTAGGATTTACAATATATAGATCAAGAGCAATATTTGATGGAACAATAGAAAAAAGAAATGCGATAACAATAAAAGCAGGACTAATAACATTTGAAGTAACAAGTACAAATAATAGTTATGATTCAAGTAGTAAGCAAATAACAGTAAGTAAGGGTAGTGAAATAGAACTACCACTCACAATAACAAATAAAACACCAATATCAGCAAAATACAAGCTATATTATAAATTAATAAGTCCAAGCACATTACCAGATGGTACAGTAATAGCAGTAGCAGCATCAAAAGAAGAAAATTATGATACTGGAGTATTAGAAAAAAATTCAAACGAAGAAAAAACAATAGTAATAAGAAATACAGGAACAAATGATATAACAATAGAACTAGGAGTAGATGGAGGATATTCATACAATGAATTAGACTTGGCAAATGGACATAATCAGTTAAGTTTTGAAAAAAGAATAAATTATTACAAAGATTCAAGTGGTGCGAATCAACCAGAAATAGAAAATACAGGATTAATACCAGTAGTATATGATGAAGACGAAGATCAATGGAAAGTCGCAAATCCAGAAGAGGAGTGGTATGATTATAATAATCAATGGTGGGCAAATGCAGTAACAGTAAGTGATGCAAGTTATAGAAATAAACCAGCAGGAACAGTACTACCAATGGATGTCATAAATAGTATGTGGGTATGGATACCAAGGTACAAATATCAAATACCAAGTGATATAGGAAGTTCAAGTGAAATAACAAATCCACCACAAATTGATGTAGAGTTTGAAAATGGAACGAATACAACAGGAGAAGAATTAGCATCATGTTCAATTGATGCAACAGATTGTTACTATACCCATCCAGCATTTAGAGATGGAGCAAGTGCAACACTACTAACATCAACACAAAAAAGTAAAGGTTCACATACAGGATGGGATGAAGAACTAACAGGAATATGGGTAGGAAAATTTGAAACAGGAGGAACAACAAGTGCACCATTAATAAAGCCGGATATAACATCATTAACTAAACAAACAGTAAGTAATCAATTCAAAACATCTCTAAAGTTTGCAGGAGGAACAATGAGTAGCAGTGGAATAGTGACATTTGATGGTAGTGATATATATGGATTATCAAATACAGTAGATACACACATGATGAAAAATACAGAATGGGGAGCGGTAGCATATCTATCACAAAGTAAATATGGAAAAAATGGGAATAACAACTATACTGAAACAGACAAAGAAATATATATAAATAATAGTTCAAGTTATTATACAGGAAGGAGTTATGGAGCAGTAAACACAAAAGATGTATCAACAGCAAATGGAACGTACTCATATAATGGAAAAAGTTGTAGTACAACAAATTCTACAACAAAAGAATGTACAGGAGAAAAAGATATCTTAAAGGGAACAGGAGCAAGTACAACAGGAACAATATATGGAATATATGATATGAGTGGAGGAGCAGTTGAATATGTAATGGGCAACTGGGCAGAAACAAAAGATTCATCAGGCTTCACAAAATTTCCAGAGCAAAAATATTGGGATAAATACACAGGAACAAGTGGAACTAGTATAACAAATGCAAAAGCAATAAAAGGAGATGCAACGTACGAAACGATGAGTTGGTATTCTGATGACGCTGTCTTTGCACCCTCTTACTCCTCTTGGTTCAAGCGCGGGTGGTTCTCCAACAATCGTTCTAATGCGGGTGTTTTCGGATCCTCCTACGCTGATGGCAATGCCTACTCCGAGAACACGTCTCGTTCTGTGTTAATTCCATAACCTCTGGTTATGGAAATTTTTCTTAAAAAATGTGTAAAGTATGCTGATTTTTTGGTTAGAAAAATGGTATAATTGATATGGTGATAAAGATGGCAAACATAATTGACAAGATATATGAATATTCTTTAGAAGAAATAATGGGGGATAGATTTGGTAGATATGCTAAGACTATTATTCAAGATAGAGCTCTACCTGATGTAAGAGATGGTCTTAAACCTGTACAAAGAAGAATATTATATGCAATGTTTAAGGATAGAAATACATATGATAAACCATATAAGAAAAGTGCCAAAGCTGTTGGTAATATAATGGGACAATTCCACCCACATGGAGACTCATCTATATATGATGCAATGGTTCGTATGAGTCAATGGTGGAAACAAAATACAGTATATATAGATATGCATGGTAATAATGGTTCTATGGATGGTGATAGTCCTGCTGCAATGCGTTATACAGAAGCAAGATTATCTAAAGTTAGTAATGAATTATTAAAAGATTTAGAAAAAGATACCGTAGAATTTGCTCCTAACTATGATGATAGTGAATTAGAACCAACTGTATTACCTGCTAAATTTCCTAACTTACTAGTAAATGGGGCAAACGGAATTAGTGCAGGATATGCAACTAATATACCACCTCATAATTTATCTGAAATAATAGATGCTACTATATATAGAATTGATAATCCAAATTGCAGATTAGACACAATTTTAAATATAGTAAAAGGTCCAGACTTTCCAACTGGTGGTATAGTAGAAGGAATAGATGGAATACGTAGTGCTTTTGAAACTGGTAAAGGTAAAATTGTAGTTAAAAGTAGAACTAGATTTGAAAAAAATCAAATTATTATTACCGAAATACCATTTGATGTTAATAAAGCAATGTTAGTTAGAAAAATAGATGAAATTAGAGTAGAAAAGAAAATAGATGGAATTAGTGAAGTTCGTGATGAAACAGATAGAGAAGGACTTAGAATAGTAATTGATTTAAAGAAAGATGCTAATAAAGAATTAATTTTAAATTATTTACTTAAAAATACTGAACTTCAAATAACATATAGTTATAATGTTATTGCCATACTAAATAGAAGACCTAGACAATTAGGAATTTTAAAAATATTAGATGCATATATTAAACATCAAAAAGAAGTTATCACAAGAAGAAGTGAATTTGATTTAAAACATGCACAAGCTCGTCTTCATATTGTAGAAGGCCTTATAAAAGCAATCTCAATATTAGATGAAGTAGTCGCAACTATTAGAGCAAGTAAAAATAAAGCGGATGCTAAAAATAATATTATGGAAAAGTTTGGTTTTACTGAACTTCAAGCAGAAGCAATAGTTACATTACAATTATATAAACTTACTAATACTGATGTAACATTATTAGAAGAAGAAATGAAAAATCTAAATATAATTATTAATGGATTAAAATTGATTTTAAGTGATGAAAATAAATTGTTAGATGTAATTAAAAAAGAATTACGTTCTATAAAGAAAGAATATGGAACAGATAGAAAAACTGAAATAAGAGAAGAAATAACTGAATTAAAAATAGATACTATGGCTATGATTACAAAAGAAGATGTAATTGTTGTTGTAACTAATGAAGGTTATGTTAAAAAAGTTTCTAAGAAAAGTTACATGGCTTCTAATACTGAAGAAACTGCTCTTAAAAAGGGTGATTATGTAATAGGACTATATGAAATGAATACACTTGATACATTATTATTATTTACTGATTTAGGTAATTATCTATTTATTCCAGTTCATACATTACCTGATGTTAAATGGAAAGAATTAGGTAAACATGTAAGTAATGTTATAAATATTAAAGCAGAAGAAAATATTGTAAGTAGTATACCAATATATGATTTTAAAACAAATGATGATATAACAATATTTACAAAAAATGGTATGATAAAACGTAGTAAAGTTTGTGATTATCAAGTACAAAGATATTCTAAACCTATTTCTACAATGAAATTAAAAGATGATGACAAAGTTATAAATGCAACAATAACTAGTAGTAAAAATATTTTAATTACTACTAAAAAAGGTTATGGATTATGGTATAAAATAGATTCTGTACCTTTAGTTGGAGTTAAAGCAAGTGGTGTTAAATCAATTAATTTAAAAGATAATGATGAAGTAGTTAGTGGAGTAATCTTTGATGATAATAGTGATTATTTATCTGTTTTCACTAATAGGGGAAATGCAAAAAGAGTAAAATTATCTGAACTTGAAATTGGTAAAAGAGCAAGCAGAGGTTTATTAATACAAAAAGAAGTAAAATCTAATCCACAAGAGATAGTAAAATCATTTGTAATTGATAGCAAAAATCATGTAGGTATTAAAAATGATGATGATATAAAAATATTAAAACTTACTGAAATACCAATTATGGATAGATATAGTGCAGGGTCTCTAATTTATAAAAAAGGTATAACAGATGTATTTGAAGAGACTAATTTAATTACAAAAAATGATATAAAAACATCTAAAAAAGATGAAACACAAAAGAAAGAGACTAAAAATAATCCATCATTAAAAGATATTGATGATAGAATGATGGTAATAGAAGATTTTCTTGATGATTTTAATGTTTAAATTATAAATAAAAAATACATATTAATAATGGTGATTAATATGTATTTTTCTAATAATTTTATAATTTATTCAATACTTGGTTTCATTATGGAATCTACAATATATAAATTTAGAGATAGTATAAGACATAGTGGTATATTATTTGGTCCTTATACATTAGTTTATGGGTTTGGTATTTTAGCTATCCTAATAATTTATAAAATAGTAAATAAAAGAAAAATTAATAAATTTTTAAAAGGATTAATAATGTTTATACTATTTATTGTATTTCTAACCTTAATAGAGTGGTTAGGTGGAAATATTATTAATGGAATATTTAATATAGATTTATGGGATTATACAAAGCATAAATATAATTTAGGTAAATATGTATCTATTCCAATATCTATATCTTGGGGAATATTAGGACTAATTTTTATATATTTTTTAAAACCAATGAGTGATAGATTAATTAAGATTATTCCTAAGAAATTTACTGATATATGTCTATTTATAATATTTATTGATAGTATTTGTACTTTAGTTTTTAAATAAATTAATTACTTTATATCTATTATGACAAAATATACTTATATATAATCATATACTCTTATTAAGGTGATTATATGGGAAGGAAAAGATTTAAGTCCAAAAAAGTTAAAAAGAAGAAAATATTTAAAATAAGATATATAATATATTTGATAATTATGTATTTAGGGTGTAATTTAACTTTTAATTATTTAAAAGATAGGCAGTTTAAAATATCTAATTCTAGTTTTTTGTCGTTTTTATTATCAGATACAAATCATGTTATTAAAAAAGAATATAATTCATCTAATATAATTAATGGAGTCTTTAAACTTTTTACAAATATAGATATTACAAATCCTGTAAGTGCATTAGATTACAATATATCATCTTCAAATGTTAAAGTTGAAAAGAAAGAAAATGATACTTATGACAATATTGGAGAATTAGAAAAAGTTTCTAAATATGTTGAAAATCCTAACCCTACAGTAGAACATTCAGAACCCTTAGTATATTTATATAATTCGCACCAATTAGAAAATTATAGTTCTAATAATAATGATATATATAATATAGAACCTAATGTAATGACTACTTCTTATATGTTACAAGAGTATTTAGAAGATAATGGTATTTCTACTATTGTGGAAGAAGCAAATATAAATGAGTTGCTTAGAGTTAATGGATGGAGTGGTACAGGAGCTTATAAGGCATCTAAATTATTAATTGAAGATGCTAAAGAAAAAAATAAAACTTTAAAATATTTTATAGATGTTCATAGAGATTCTGTAGAAAGAAAATATACAACTATTGATATTGATGGAGTAAGTTATGCCAGATTATATTTTGTTATTGGACTAGAAAATCCTGATTATAAATACAATATGGATTTTGCTACTAAATTAAGTGATATGATAAATAGTGAGTATAAAAGTCTTAGTAAGGGTATACTTGCTAAAGAAGGAAAAAATGTAAATGGAGTATATAATCAAAATTTGGATAAAAACCTTTTGCTTATCGAATTTGGTGGAGTAGATAATACAATAGATGAAGTAAAAAATACTGCTGTTATAGTTGCGAAAAAATTAAGTGAGTATATAAAAGCAAATGAAAATACAAGCGGGTAAAATTTTTAGAAGTATTCTAGTTTTCTTATTTGTTATTTTTATTGCACTTTATATTTCGCAATCAACAGGGTATTATGAATATGAACAATATAAAAAGGTTGCTCTTACTAATGAACAAATTAAACAATTTGAAAATGATGTAAAAGAAGGAAAAAATGTAGATGTTAAAGATTATGTATCTGAAACAAAAAAAGAATATGGAAATAAAGTTTCAAATGCTGGGTTAAGGATTTCTAAAGAAATTGAAAAACATGTGACAAAATTTATAAATGGTATTTTTGAGTCATTATCTAAAGTAGTTAATGATAAGTCAAAATAGTATTAATACAAAAATACATCTAAAAGCAATTATATATTGATATTAGATGTATTTTTGTATTTGAAAATATTATTGATAACCTATTTAAAATATGTTAGAATATGAAACAACTGATAAATTTACTTGGGGGAATACAAATGAATGAAGTAACATTATTAAGTGGTGAACAAATTTTTGGAGATAATAAATTAGATATATTTAATAAAATAGAAAAAGAAGCAAGAATAACAGATTTTTCTATACTACTTGGTGGATATTATTATCCATCCATTAGAACAGGATACTATTGGATAAAACCAAATAGTAAATATATTTGCATTGATTACTATGGTTATGGGCGTAATGAAAATGCAAATATTCGTGAGAATGGAATACGACCTGTTTTGTCTTACTCAAAAATTAAAGGTAATATTACAAATGAAAACATTAATGAAGATGGAATAAAAGAAGTAGAATATGGGGAATATCCACAATATGCAGTAAGTAAAGAATTACAGGAAAAGCTAGAAGAATTATATGAAAACAATAAATTAGTTAAAACAGACAAAACATACAAAACAGACTCTAGAAAACATTTTGAATTAAGTAAAGATTTTTTGCCACAAGAACACATAGAATATAAATTTGATGATAAAAAATATGTAAGAGTTAAAGCAAATTCATACTATGATGGATATTTATTTAAACTATCAAATGGTGAAAAGTATAGAGATGATCATAATGTATGGGTAGAAGTATCGAAAGTAAAATGGTTAGTAAATGAACAAAATGATATTGCACTAGCTAAAGATATATTAGTTGCAGGAATCCAGTTTGATAACAAAGTGTTTTATAAAGGTGCTTTTGAAAATAGTAATATTTATAAATTTTTGAATACATATTTTATAAAAGATATACAAACGAAAGAAAAATATATAGATATAACCAAACTATCTGGAACATATGAAGAAGCAATGGCACTAATAGAAGAAGCTAAAAGAAAACACAATGAAATTTTAGATAAATCTATTATTGGTAAAACTTTAATAAAACATTTGTAAAAATATTAAATTTATGATATTATGAATATGTCAAGGAAACTTGAATATAAATAAAAAAGGATACATTTGATTGCGTGAATCAGATGTTATCCCT
>CANRCS010000045.1 GCA_947629195.1 uncultured Bacilli bacterium
CTTTGAGTATCTATTGGTATTGTTTTTTCAAGGTCTTGATTTTCTTCAAGTGCTTCATTCTTATTTTTATTCTTCTTTGACTTCTTTTCTTTTTTAGGTTTATCTGTTCCATTATTTTTCTTCTTTTTTCTTACTATGAAGAATATTGTTAAACCTATTGCTACTACAACAATACCTGCTATTATAGGTATTATATATTTTAGCGAACTATCATTTTTTACTTCTTCTTTAGCATCAAAATCTGTATCTGATAGTATATATTCGCTTAAATGTTCTAATTCAAATTCTACATACCCATTTTTAACTTTTAATTTTTTAGATTGTTTTTCTAATTTATTATCTTTTTCATTATAATAATATAAATATAATGTTTTACCATTTTTAAATTTATCACCAACAAATACTTTAACTGTAATATTTCCTGGTAATTTTGAATTACTTTCAAAATTTAAATATATGACATCTTTTTTATTTGTTAATGCATCTATAAATGATTTAAAATCACTTTTAAATTTCATATTAAAATTTAAAACTTTATCTGCATCTTTTATCTTTTTACCATCTATTGTTATTGAATACAATAGTTCATTATCATCATTAGTTACTTCGTATGTTATAGTTTTTTCGTATTCTTTTAATTTTTGTAAAATACTTTTATCAACTGTTTTAATTTTTTCTCTTTCTGGTACATTAACATATATTTCTTCTTCTTCGCCATTTTCAATTTCTTCTAATATTTTTTCTTCATTATATTCTATTGTATTCTTTTCTTTTTGTCTTGTTATAGTTAATGTATATTCTTTTAAATCGCCATTTTCTGCTGTTACAGAAATTTTGTATACGTTATCTCCTACTTCTAGTTTTTCAGGTCCTGTTAGTTCTGCTGTTGCTTTTTCATCTTCTGTTTTAAATTTTATATCAGCATTTTCAACGTCATATTTAACTGACATTTCATATATTAAATTATCTTTATTAAAATCTATTTTTTCACCATTGAAAGATATATATTCCAAATAATTATTATTAGATTTGTTTAAATCTTTAGGTCTAGTTAGTTTTATTTTATATGTCTTTTGATGTCCATTTTTAGTTGTTACAACTAGATTAACATCTTTTGTTTCGTCTATGTTTAAGCTGTAATCACCATTTCCAGTAAGTTTCATATCTGAATTAGCTAAAACACCATTAATAGTTGTAGTTTCTGAAGTAAGTGATGCAGTATATTCTGTGATATTAGGATCAAATGCTGGAGATAGTGTTGCATTTGTAATGTTTATTGCGGATAAATCTGGCCCTTTAGTATTAATTTTAATTGAAGTGGGCGTTCCTTGCATAGCAGTTTCACCACATTTTACTGGACCTACTTTTATATCAACGCCACCACCTGCAAGTGCTTTGAATTTTAATTTTGCAGTTTTTGTTTGTGAATTAGTTGCATTCATTGATATTGATGATTTAGAATATTGTGATGTTCCAGTCGCACTTTCAAATGATATCTTATTTGCATCATAATTTAAGTCTATTGTACAATTTGAATCTAAAGATGTTGTTAAATCTACGGACAATATTGTTTCATCTTCAATTTCAAGATTAGCATTGCTAGTAGATAGTTTTATTGAATAAGTTGCTTCGTCTGCACTTACTTTAATTGCTAAAAATATAAATGATATAAATATAAACATTAATAAATTCTTTTTATTCTTTTTCATATACACGACTCCATTTACTTTAATTTTACCCCGCATTATATGATAATTATATAGCATTTTCCTATTTAATACAATATGATAATTTAAATTTTTAAAGAAAAATCATCTTAAACATTATAAAAATACAAACAACAATTTTTATATAAAGTTGTTTGTATTTTTACACAACAAATTTCGTAATTAGATATTCTTATTTATTTTTTGTCCAATCTTTTTAACTTTAGAAATTTCATCAGTATTAATATTTAATAGAAAATCTTTTTCTTTCTTATATTCTTCAATTTTATCCTTTGTACTTTCAACTTGTTTTTTTTTAATATCGTTATCTTCATTATTAATTTTATTTTCACTTAATTCAACATTTTCTGTTTTATTAAATTTAGAAATGTACTCAATAATTGTTGCAGCTTGTAGTGGTAAATTTACACACACTAATCCCGTTACAAGAGAATTTAAAATTGGATTACTTAGAATAGTTGTTAGTAGAGCTAAAGAAGTTGTAGACATTAAAGATATAGTTTTAATTTTCCCAATTTTATTTACATTTCCATCTCCACTTTTGATTACATTAGCAATATTTACACATATAATTGATAGTTCTCCTATTAAGGGAATTAACATTAATTTGTTAAAAAGAATACCATAAAGAAGCAATGTACTTCCTACTAATAACTTATCTGCTATTGGATCTATATATTTACCAAATTTACTTTGTGCATTCCATCTTCTTGCTAAAAAACCATCCATAGCATCTGATATAGATGCCGTAGCAAATAAAGCAACAGAAATACCCATGTGTCCTGTTATAAATGTAAATATAAATAATAATGCCATTATAATTCTACTACTTGTTATTATATTAGGAATGCGCTTTTTCCATTTTTTTGGTATCTTTTCTTCTATCTTATTTATAATGTTTTTCTTTTTCATAAGTAAGTCCCCCTAAACATTCTTAATATTATAATACACTATATATGTTTTGTAAATACTATTATTTAAATTAAAGAAAGCCATAATGACTTTCTAATTTTATTTACAATTTTGACATACAAATACATTATTTACAACTATTGGATAACCACCAATATTAGCGTCTTCCTTATTATAATCTTTATCAGATGCTTTTATTTCATACACTACTATTTGAGCTATATTTTTTGCAATTACTTTACTACTAGAATTAGAATTTGCTTTAGAATTGACAGTTAATTTATTTTTATTAATAGTAAAATATCCTGATTTAGATGTTGGACTTCCAATTTCACCTGATATATCAAAATCATCACCATAAAATGCATATAATTTATAAAAATCTTCTCTTTTATATGTAGTTTTATTTATTACATTCATATAATATGATTTACCTTTATTAACAAGAGTGTAGCTACTACTTCCAATCTCATTATCAGAACTTGATTTTACTATGCACTCATCTGATACACAAGTTTGATTTGTAGTGGTTACAATATCATATTTTGATAAAAATGTATTCGTAAAACTATCTTTGATATTTACTATTGAGTTTTCTCCATCCCATTCTATTCTTAATCCTAGAGCTTGGGTTAAAAATCTTAATGGCACATAGAAATGATTACTATCACAAACGTGAGTTTTATCATTTGGACATGATGCTACATCTCCTTTTTGACTAGCAACATCATTTTCTATTTTTCTACTTCCAATTAGTATAAATGGTTTAAATTCTTTTGAACCTTTACTATGATATACTAAATATGTATATTCAACTTCTGATGAATTAACATCGCTACTTATTTTTTCACCAGTAACATCAATATTTTTTGATATAATATATTCTTTTTCATTACTATCATAATTTATTTTACATATTTTTGATACAGAACAAAATTCTGATAAATTAACAAATGTTCTTCCCTCACCATATATAAAGTTTTCAATATCAAGAGTCTTACCATTAAATTTTATTGTTGCATCACCTTTTTTATTATCTTTTATAGTTTCATTATTATATTTTATGCTAGAATCTGTTTTAACATTTCTAAGAATTGCATAATTTCCGCTCATCGTCCATTCATTATTGAAATCAAATCCCACATAATTTTCTAATGACTTTAATTCTTGTTCTGTAAATCCTTTAACATTTTCATTAACTAGACTATCGCCATCTACAATTCCCCAGCCATTAAGGCTAGTATTAACTTTTATTGTGTATGCATTCTTAATTGAATTTCCACTATATTCACCTTTATTATTGAAATATCCAACTAACAATCCAGAACGATCTTCTTTACCATTACTTGAGATATTTGTATTATAATTAACTATATTTTGAATATTTGATTTAAATGAGGCACCAACTATTCCACCAACTTCAGAATTATTATCTACATCTCTTCCAGAGTATACATCTCCAAAATTTATTGCATTTTTTAAAGATGAATTAATAAGTGCACCAACTACTCCACCTGCTCTTGAACCAGATGATGAAATATCTGCTTTATTCCATACATTTGATATAGAACTATTCCATGCTTGTCCTATTATACCACCTGTTGGTGATATACCCGTCTTTTTTGTTTTACCATATGTATTTACAGTTGATTTTTCACCTAATCCAATATTTTTGACTTCAGCGTTTTTAATTGCTCCAAAAAGACCTCCAGATATATTATTAGTTTCTATATTAAGATTAGTAATTTCTACATTATTACCTTCGAAATGACCATAAAATGCATTTTGTGCTTGTTTTTCAGAATCTGTTTCATCATACATTTCACATATTGGTTTAAATCTTTTGTTTTGAGCATCAATAATATTGTTTTTAGCTACAACTTTATAATATACATCTTTATATTTTTCTCCACAATAATTACCAACATTTTGTAAATCATTAATATTACTTATTATATATGGATTATTCAAACTTCCATCTCCACCACTAAAATTATCAGCCTTTACAGGGGTGATTACAGAAAACATTGATAATGTTATTAATGATAAAAATATTTTAATATTCTTTTTCATACATAATTCTCCTATTCATAAACAGTTATTTCAATCTCATTAGATTTTATTTCTTTTCCTTCACTTGTTTTTAGATAAACTTTTGTTGTCCCCTCACTTTTTCCTACCAACATACCTTCATCATTTACGTATGCCACATTTTCATTTTCAACAACATACTCAGTTTTAACTTTTTTGTGTTTCTCAGGATATATAGTTTCTAATAATTTAATTTTTTTGCCAACTTTTAACTCGTTACTCATTCCTAAAACTGGATCATCAATTATTATTCCTTCATTAGGATAACCCATTTCAATTGACAAACTAGTAACTTCTTTTCCTCTTAAAAATATTATTAGTACTATTACTATTATTAAAACAACAACTATACCCACTGCTAAAATTATTTTATTTTTCTTATCCTTCATTTTAAAAATCTCCTTTTCATCTTTCTGCCGACTCTGACAATTTTTCAGTATTATTATCATTTTCAATATCTTTCAATTTTATCTTTGTTGCATCATCAGAATTGTTATTAAAACTACATTTTAAACTATTGTTAGGGCTGTTAAAACAATCCATGCAATTATTATCCATACTATTCCCAATAAGATTCATTATAAAACTTACAATTGGAAAAACAAAAAATATTGCAATTCCTATAATTAATCTTTTAATAAACATATTTTGAGCTTTTTTTGAGGCATCAGTATCATTAGCTACCATAGCTTTTATTAAGTCTATTGTTCCTATTAAAATAATAATTATTGGAATTATAATTTTCATGATATTAAAAATATTCCCAATAAAACTAAATAATCTTTTCGCAATATCAGAATCACAAAATGATGTTGTCAAAATATTATATAAGTTCATAAACAACACCTTTCACTATCACGATTAAAGTATAATATAATATTTAAATGATGTCAATTAATAATTCTAAATGATAAGAAAATTTGTAAGAGAAAATGTCCAATTTGCAATTATTTTACTTGATGGTATAATATTGCTTGTGAGGTAATTATGAAATATACAGTTAATAATAATGTTGAAAAAGATTTTATAATAAATAAATCTAAATTTATTGTTTGTATAAGACATATTAATAATAGTGAAGATTTTATTAAATATCTAGATGATATTAAAGGTAAATATCCTAATGCAACTCACTATTGTTATGCATATATTATTGATTCCTATGAGAAATATAGTGATGATAGGGAACCTTCTGGAACTGCAGGGTTTCCAATTTTAAATGTTTTGAAAAAAAATAATTTAAATAAAATATTATGTATTGTAGTAAGATATTTTGGTGGTATTAAATTGGGAGTTGGAGGTCTTTTAAGAGCTTATTCTTCTACTGTTTCTGATACAATTAAAGATTTAAATCTAGTTGAAGATATCAATTATAATTTTATAACTATTGAATTTGGATATGATAGAATAAAAGATGTAGAATTTATCCTTAAAAATTATGAAATTACTAATAAAAGTTTTAATGAATTTATTAAATTTGAAATTAAAGTTCCAAATAGTAAAACAGATGAATTATTATATTCTCTTAAGAATTTAAATGTAAAAATAAAATAGGAAAATAAATCCTATTTTATTTTTCGTTTATGAAATTAATAACTTCATCTTTTGACAAAAATCCAATGTTTTTATTAATTTCTTTTCCATCTTTGAATAATATCATTGTTGGAATACTCATAATACCATATTTAGTAGCAATATCAGAAGAATTATCAACATTAACTTTTACAATTTTTATGTCATTTCTTTCTTCTGATAACTCATCCAATATTGGAGCAATCATCTTGCATGGTCCACACCAATCTGCATAAAAATCTACTAAAACTGTACCCTCATTTTTTAATTCGTCAAAATCTTCATTATTATAATGAATAATACTCATATTAATTAATCTCTCCTATCTATATTTATTTAATATTATATTAATATTATCAATATTAATCTTCTTTTTTTCAACTAATTTGTCGATTGATTCGACTTCTACTATATTATTTTTAAGTAATACTTCTAGAGCTTCTTTATTAAACTCTTCATTTGATGATTGATCGTATTTCTTGCTTAAGTTATAAACGTCCATAATAGCATTCAATGGTTTTTCAATGGTACTAGATAAAACTGGTGTATTATTTAACATTCTATTTGCAAGTGTAGATTCATTTATAATTTTAATATTAAACATAGGTAATGATAAAAAGTATAGTGATGCAAAAATATAGATGTATGTTTCAATAAATCCTATAAATATGCCAATTATTTTAGATGGTATACCTAATATTATAGTAAGTTTCAATCCTTTTTCTATTATATTTGCAAAAAAATCTAAGAATCTTACTAAGAAAAATAGAACAAATAAAACTAAAAAATACGCAAGTACTTCATAAAATAAAATATTTAATACTGTTACTCCCTTGAAAACACCACCAAAATTAAAGAATGGTAAATATTCATACATTAAAGAAGCGATAGGATTTTTTAAAAAGTAAGCAATTACAAGTGACAAGACTACACCTGCAAAAGATACAAAACTTTTAATGGCTCCTCTTTTAAATCCAAGTATTGCTCCAAGTATTAATATTAATACGATTACAACATCTATTATATTCATAATTTTTCTCCTCTTCTATTAATAGTATATTATATTTATTAGAAAAAATAAAGAACAAATCATGAATAATGATCAATCAATTGTTCTTATATTTTATTTATGAATTTAATATCTTTTCTAATTCTTCACATTTAATTTTGTCCATTGCATCAACACCATCTAAACTATATGGTATATTTAATTCTTTGTATTTATTTAAAGCAATAGTATGGTATGGGAGTAATTCTACTCTTTCTACATTTTTAATATTACTAATATATTTTTTTAAATCATAAATATACTCTTTGTTATCATTTATACCAGGTACAATAACTTGTCTTAACCATAATTTCTTATTTTTATTTTGACATACATCTAAAAATTCATTAAATCTATTTATAGTTTTACCAGTCATTTTTTTGTAACCATCTTCTGTAATGTGTTTTATATCTAAAATAATTAAGTCTACATAATCTAATAAT
>CANRCS010000046.1 GCA_947629195.1 uncultured Bacilli bacterium
AGGGATTGCTAGCTTTATCAAGCATGGCAAATTACTTATGCCTACTCCAAATAGATATTTCTCGGCATAAAATTTTAGTCAAATTAATTTGCAATTTTTTCTTAAAATCAGTATATTTTATTTTTCAAATCTATATGAAAATTTTGCAAAAAAAATTTTTTTGTGCTTCAAATTTTTGCACTTTATTTTATACTGGCTTTATGTATTTGAAATGAGAATCTCCGATAAATTCTTAGTGTAGTAAAGCTAGAAATCACATAAAGATTTCTAGCTTTAATAAGATGGTAAATTATTTTGCAACTTTTTCTTAAAATCAGTATATTTTATAAATTTAATTATATATCAGATACTAATTGATAAATTAAATTATATAACATATCATTAAATATTTTACTTGTCTTTATTCCTTTTATATTAGTTATTATTGTTATTAAATCATCTGTTGTTAAATTATTTAATCCTTTATTTTCAATTTGTAATATTTGTTTGAATATTGCAGAGAAAATTTTTGCTTCATTTTTTACATCTTCTTCACTCATAGTACTAAAATCTATACTAGCTATATATTCTGTATTAGTTTTAATATCTAGAGAGTTTAAAGCAGAATCTATACCAAATTTCATAACGACTGGTATCATATTTTTAAAGTCATCATTTTCAAATAATTCTAGGAATAATTCTTCATTAAATTGTTCATCAGCAAGTGAATTTAATAGTTTGTCTAAATCATCAATGCTATTTATATCTCTTGATTTAAGCATATCATATATATTTAAAACTGTATCTACATCTTCAATTAAGTTTTGTCTTTCCCATTTACTTAATATATCAAGTACACCAACAACTAATTGTTCACTATTATCTTTTGGAATTATTATACCAGTATTCATAATATCATTTCCATTTTTTAAATTATAAGCAACATTAGATACTAATTCACTAATTAATGATGAAGTTAGATAATTTTTTGAAAGTGAATCTTCGATAATATTTACGTTTTTATCTACATTATTACCTTCATATATTTGTAATGTCGAACAACTAATAGTAAATATACTTTCAAATTCTTTACTATTTTTGATATTATTTTTATTGTTTTCTATTTCAGTTAATGTATCAAAAAATGGTCTACTTCCTACTAATGAATATGCTTTAATAATAGGATTTTTAATTATTGATGACATATTTTCTGGCATCTTATAATTACATGTTTTTTCTACTTTACCTGCAATATTTGAAATTGCTCCAAATGGAAATAAAAATGCAAACGATGTTATTAAAAATGAAAATACACCTAATATTAAATTTATATATATATTGTTATTTTTGGATTTATATTCTTTATATTTTTCTCCAATTATTTTATGGAATATAAATTTTTTAATAGCATTATTAATAAGTAAAATAATTAGATATACTAATATAAAGATTATTATTCCTATAATAATTGTAGTTAAAAATTTTGAAAATTCATTTATTGCTGTATCTTTTATAAAATATTCACTACGTATATCAAATACACCTTCAATAAATTTTTTAAATAATTTTGATATAGGTTCACTAATAAAAATTATTGATATTCTAGTGATTATAAATGATACTATAAATGATATTGCATTAGAAATAATTGAAAAGATATTTTTCTTTGTATCTCTTTTTAATGCAAATCTAATATAGATTGCGAATAAAAGTATAAAAATAATAGTAAATACTATTGAAATGATATTCATAAATTCCCTCCTTAATATTTAAAAAACATGTATCTTAATGATTAGAATACATGTTAATTTTATTAATTAAAATCCTCTTTTATTATTGCTACGTAAGAATGGTGGAATATCCAAATCAGAATCATCTATTCCTTCATCATCGTCATCATCATCAAGAATAGTTCTTGTATTTCTTATTTCTTCTCTTTTTTGGGTTGTATAAGATTGATATAGTGGTTCAGCTTCTTCTTCAAATCCTGTTGCAATAACAGTAACTATTACTTCATCAGTTAAGTTTTCATTGATTACTGCACCAAAAATTGTATTAATTTCTGTATTTGCAGCATCTCTTACTACTTGTGCAGCATCTTCTGCTTCAAATAATGTTAAATTACTTCCACCTGTAATATTTATTATTGCATCTGTTGCTCCTGATATTGATGTTTCAAGTAATGGGCTAGATACTGCCTGTTTTGCAGCTTCTATTGCTCTATTTTCACCTACACCAATACCAATACCAATTAAAGCATTACCTCTTTTTTCCATTACTGCTTTAACATCGGCAAAGTCAAGGTTAACTAACCCTGCAACTGCAATCAAATCAGATATTGATTGAACACCACGTCTAAGTACGTTATCTACTTCTCTAAATGCATCTAACATTGGAGTTGTTTTATCTATAATTTCTCTTAATCTATCATTTGGAATAATTATTAATGTATCCACATGTTTTTTAAGCTCTTCTAAACCTGCCATTGCATGTTCCATTCTTTTTCTTCCTTCGAAACTAAATGGTTTTGTAACAATACCTACGGTAAGAGCGCCTAAATCTTGTGCGATTTCTGCAATAATTGGAGCAGCTCCTGTACCTGTTCCACCACCCATTCCACAAGTGATGAACACCATATCTGCACCCTTTAACGTTTCTTCTAGTTCCTTTTTAGATTCTAATGCTGCTTCTTTTCCAACTTCAGGATTAGCTCCAGCACCAAGACCATCAGTAAGATTTGCTCCTAATTGAATTTTAATTGGAGCTTTTGATGTATTTAAAACTTGTAAATCAGTATTTGCTACTATAAATTCTACACCTTTTACTCCAGATTCTATCATACGGTTAACAGCGTTGTTACCACCGCCACCAACACCAATTACTTTTATTTTTGCTAACTGGTCCATTTCTAATCCAAACATACTGTGCCTCCTTAATTATCAAAAAAATATCCGAATACTTTTCCAACAATAGAATCATTGGAAACGTTTGATTTCTTTTTAGTTGATACTAACTCATCTGTTTCTTCATCACTTAACATAGAATAATTTCTTCCCCTAAATTCTAGTTTCTTATGGAAATACTTTATCATTCCTAATGATGAAGAGAATCTATTTTTTCTAACGCCTATCGTATTTATATTTGCAATAGTTATATTATTATCTACAAATTCATTTAATAGCGTATTGAATCCTGTGAATTCACTTGCTCCGCCTGTAATAATTATATAACTTATTTCTTTGTTTGTTAAGTCTTTTATTTCATTTTTTGCAATTTTTATTATTTCCATAATTCTTTCCATACAAATTTCTGAAACCTCATATTGGTTTATTTTCATTTTTTCACCAACATTATTTATTATATCAAATGTTTCATTTACTTGCGAAAATCTTTTATGTGCGATTGCAAAGTTTTCTTTTAATTTTTTACTATCTCTTAAATTTAATTTATAAACATAAGTAATATCTTTATCTATATTTTTACTTCCTATATTTATAACTTTAGTGTTCATTAGTATTCCTTTATTAAATACAGACACAGTTGTTGTTTCTGCTCCTATATTTATAATACCTGAGATGCTACTATCTAGTTCTTTATTTCTTAATTCGTAATAATCTCCAATAGAATTAAAAATAACATCTACTACATTTAATCCTACTGCTTCTAAAATGCTTATTACTGAATATATATTTTTTTTAGGAGTAGTTATCATTATTGCTTTAACTCCTAATCTTTCACCAGTAATTCCTTTAGGATCTTTAATTTCTGCTCTGTCATCTAAAGAAAACTCTATTGGATTAACAACTAATAATTCTCTATCATCTTCAATTTTGTTATATACACATGCTTGTAATACATTTATAATATCGTTTCCAGATACAACTTTATCTTCACTTGATACATTTACATATCCATCTACTAATGAGAATTCAGCATTATTTGATGGTACTGATGCAATTACATTTTTAATTTTAATACCTAAAATTTTTTCCATACTTTCAATTGCTTCTTTAATAGATACTATTGCTTTAGCAGCATCGACAATTAATCCATTTTTAATTCCTTCTGAACTAAGAGAAGTACTAGCTAAAACATTGCACCTATTTTTATAAATTTCTGCAGTTACCATTTTTATAGTATCTGAGCCAATATCAATGCTTGTGTATATTTTTCTCATCGATAATCTCTCCTTATAGTTTATATTTATCTTATTATACAATATTATTGAAAAATTTGAAAGTATCTACCAGAATCTAAATATAAAATACCCTTTTTACCCTCTAATGTAGGCAATATTTCAACATAATAATTTATTTCTTCTATCTTTGGTAATGTTATATATGCATAATTACCATCGTTCATTGTAAGTAAAAATCTTTCTTTATCTACATCATTAGGCTCATATTTTATTTCTGATATTTTTTCTTTTATACTATCATCAATTTTTACAAATTTCTTTATTAATTTTTTATATATATTATTATCTGTTACATCATTAGTTAATATTGGAATATCATTAAAAGTTTCATCTAATAATACTTCTTTGTTACTTTCTAATACTAATTTATTAGTTATTCCATTATAAAATAAGGGTTTATATTCTTCAATATAAATATATACTTGATTTCCAATTCTTTTTTTGACATCAACAGATTTAATATATGGGCTAGTTTTTATTCTTCTTTCCATTTCATTAGATGATATTTTTAAAATACTTGGATAATCTATAATTTTTGATAATTCCATAATTTCTGTATCAGATAATATTTCATTTCCAATTATATAAATATTTTTAATTTTAGCACTTACTACAAATAAAAATATATTTATACATAAATACACAACTAAAACAATAATAAGTAAAAACATTATTATTGTTTTAATCTTTAACCTTCTTTTCTTTATTTTAACTGTAGCCATATAGAATCTACTCCCAATTAACAAATTCTTGTTCTTGTTTTAATTCTACCCCCGTTTTTTTCTTTATTTCATTTTTAACTAAATTTATTAAATTATATATATCTTCACCAGTTGCACCCCCGGTGTTTATAATAAAGTTTGCATGTTTTTTACTAATCATCGCACCTCCTATAGTTTTTCCTTTAAGACCTGCATCTTCGATTAATTTTCCAGCAGGTGCGATATCAGGATTTCTAAATACACTTCCTGCACTTGGAAATTCTAGAGGTTGCGTTAATAATCTTCTTTGTTTTCTATCTTCTATTATTTCTATCATTTCTTTTCTATCGCCATGTTTTAATACTAACTTAGCTTCTATACATATATATTCAGGATTTTTTTGTAGGAATGATGTTCTATAATGGAAATCTAAATCGGAATTGTAAAGTGTTACTATATTGAAATTAGGGTCTATTACTTTAACTTCACTAACTATATATCCCATGTCTGAGTTATACGCACCAGCATTCATAAAAACTGCTCCACCTACACTACCAGGTATTCCAGTAGCAAACTCTAATCCACTAAGTCCTTTTTTAGTCATTTCTATAGCAAGTTTCATAATACTATAACCTGCTCCAACAGTAACGATAGTATCTTCTATATCTAAATTGTCAAATTCATCTAGTTTTATAATAACACCATCATATAGTTTTGATGAAAAAATTAAATTTGAACCTCTACCTATTACTTTGTATTTTATATTGTTTTCTTTTATATATTTTAATAAGATTATTAATTTTTCTTCATTTTTAGGATATATAATGTATTTAGCATTACCACCAATTTTATATGTATTATATTTTTTTAATGGCTCATCGACAATAATTTTTCCTATTTTGTATTTGTCGACAAGTTGTATAATATTCTCCATTTTATTTCTCCTCAACTAAATCTTTTAAAATTTTATAGATTTTACCTGAACTATTTTTAGAACCTATTCCTTTTAAGTTTTCTTTTAATTTATTATATTTTAGTCTATCACGTAAAACATTGTCAATAGTTCTTACTAATTTATCTCCATCTAAGTCTTTTTCTTCTACTAAAAGAGCTGCTCCTTTTTCAACTAAATCATTCGCATTTTTAAATTGATGATTGTCAGTAACATAAGGACTTGGTACAAATATTGTAGGAATTTCTAAAGACATTATTTCACTCATAGTAGATGCCCCTGCTCTAGATACCATTAAATCAGTTGCTTTCATGACACTTGATAAATTATCTATATAAGGTACTATTTTAACATTACTAGGACATTTTACATTCTCTTTTATTTCTTCATAGTAATCTTTTCCTGTTATAAACAAAACTTCATAGTCTCTTTCATTAAACATTGGAAGCATTTTAGTAATTTTTTCATTAACTTTCAAGGAACCTAAAGAACCCATAACTATTAGAACAAGTTTTTTATTTGGTGTAAGATTTAGTTCTTTTTTATCTACTTTTTTAGATTTAATCGCATTCTCTCCACATGGATTTCCTGTGTAAACTATTTTATCTTGATTTTTAAAATATGTTTTAGAACTTTCAAATGATACTGCTATTTTATCAGCATATTTTTCCAAATGTCTATTAGAAAGACCTGGAATACTGTTTTGTTCATGAATAAGTGTTTTGTATCCTAATTTTTTAGCAGTTTGAATAACAGGAGCAGTTACATATCCTCCTACTCCAATTACGATATCAGGATTAAAATCTTTAATAACTTTTTTAACTTTTTTAAGTGCTTCTAAATAGTAATATGCTGTCTTTATATTAGATAGGCTTAAACTTCTTTTTAGTCCATACATTCTAAGTCCAAAATAATTAATATTATTTTTAGGTATTATATCTTTTTCCATTCTGTTATGTGTACCTATATATAATATATCACTATTAGGCTCTTCTTCTTTTATCTTATTTATAATTGCTAAAGCAGGATAAATGTGTCCTCCAGTTCCACCACCACAAACTATTGCTCTCAAAATATCACATCCTCGTAAATAGATTATACCATATTATATGGCAATTTGGGTCAAAAAGCATCTATTAAATAGCATTTATATAGTTAAATTGTCATATATTATATTGGTGGTTAATATGAATATTGTCTTATATAAAGATACACTTTATAATACGAAAAGTTTATATGATGAAGTAAATTCTTATGAGTTCTTAGAAGGATTTGTTTTAGCAGCAACTATAACTAATGATGATAAAATAATAGTTTATAATCTAGCATACAATATTTCATCTTATATTGAAAATCTTCAAACAGAAAATTATAATGATTTGAAATCTAATAGTTTTTACGAAATGGAAGATTTTTTAAAGGCATTTAAAGACTATAAAGGAAAAATTATTATTAATCTTATTGGTGCACCAAATGTTGTTGGTAAGCCAAATAAAAATTATACTTTTGTACTCAATTTAAAGAAAATTATTAGTAATTATAAAGATTTAGATCTATATATTTGTAGTACTTATGATGATATAATAACTTATATTGATAAAGATTTATCTGACGTTAAAAAAGGAATGTTTGTTTATGAAGGTAATTTAAATTACTATGATGTAGATTTTTATTTGATGCCATCAAGAATGTTAGATACAAAAGTTGTTGTTCAACAATTGAAAAAAAATAAAGAAATGATGTTTATGTTGGAATCTAGTGAAGATATAATTTCTGTGGTAGATAAATTTAAAAGAACAGTTCATTTATTTGAGGGTATGGATAAGAAATCTTGTAGTAAACAA